>JAUYLL010000044.1 GCA_030698375.1 Nocardioides sp.
GGCCGGGGTGGCGGATGCCGAGGACTCCGAGGGTTGCGGTCTCGCCGAGCTGGAGGCGCTGGCGCGCGGCTGCCGGGCCGCCGCGGCGCACGCCGGTGCCCCGCCCGACGGCGCCCGCTTCCACCCCCACCTCACGCTCGCCCGGCTCGGCCGCTCGCGCGACGTGCTGCGCTGGGTGCGGGTGCTCGACACCTACTCGGGCCCGCCCTGGCCCGTGGACGAGGTCGCGCTGGTCGCCTCGCACCTGCGGGACGGGCAGGGAGGGCGCCCACGCCACGAGGTCCTCGCGTGTTTCCCCCTCGGGGACGGATAGGGTCGAGACGACAGTCCCCGACGGGCACGAGGAGGCCGCCGTGACGTACCTCCTGCGAGTGAAGCTGCCCGACGTCCCCGGGTCGCTGGGCCGGGTCGCGACTGCCATCGGTGAGGCCGGCGGCGACATCGGGGCCATCGAGATCGTCGAGCACCGCGACGACGGGTGCGCGGTCGACGATGTGCTGCTCGACCTCCTGCCGGGGGCGATGCCGGACTCGATTGTCTCCGCGTGCAGCGGGCTGGACGGTGTCGATGTCGTCTGGATCTCCCGCTACGCCGCCGGCGGCAACCTCTTCCTCGACCTCGAGGCCGTCGAGCAGCTCACGGCCGAGCCGGCCGTGGCTCTCGACGGGTTGGTCGACCTGGCTCCGTTGGTCTTCCGCGCCGACTGGGCGATGCGGCTGCGCCATACCGAGGCAGGGGTGGAGCACGTGCACGCCACCTCCGCCGCGCCGGAGCCGGCCGACGGGGCACCCGACGCATGGTTCCCGCTCGCGCGGCCCGCGCGGCTCGCCGTCCCCGAGGGCTGGGAGCGCTGGACCTCCACCGTCGTCGCCGGCGCCCCGCTCTCCGGCCCGAACGACATCGTCCTCTTCGGTCGCCGTGGTGGCCCCGACGTCCTCGACTCCGAGCTGGCCCGCCTCGGCCACCTCGCCGCCCTCGCGCACTCCATCGCCGCCCGCGGCTGACCGGAGCCTCAGTCGCGCGGGACGAGCTCGATCAGCGGGATCTCGCGGTCGGTTTTCTCCTGGTACGACGCGTAGTCGGGCCACGCAGCGACCGCACGCTCCCACCAGGGTCCCCGCTCCTCTCCGGCCAGCTCGCGGGTGTCGTACTCCTTCTTCGTCGCGCCGTCCTGCAGCTCGACGACCGGGTTCTCGCGGATGTTCGAGTACCACTCCGGGTTGTCCGGCGCGCCGCCCATCGACGCCACGACCAGGTAGTGCCCATCGTGCTCGACACGCATCAGCGGGGTCTTGCGGAGGTTGCCGCTCTTGGCGCCGACGGTGGTCAGGATGATCACCGGCTTGCCCCGCATCGTGCCGCCCTCACGCCCGTCGGACGCCTCGTACGTCGCGACCTGCTCGCGCACGTAGTCGTTCGGGCTCGGCTCGTAGGTTCCGGTGAGTGCCATGCCTGTGAGGATCCCCGGATAGCCTCACCGCCATGCCCCAGAACGACACCCAGGTCTCGGAGACCTTCGACCCCGAGGCGTGGCGCCCGGTCCCCGGCTTCGAGGACCTCACCGACCTCACCTACCACCGCGCGGTCGCGCACGGCACGGTCCGGATCGCCTTCGACCGGCCCGACGTGCTCAACGCCTTCCGCCCGCATACCGTCGACGAACTGCTGCGCGTCCTCGAGCACGCCCGCACCACCGCCGACGTCGGCTGCGTGCTGCTCACCGGCAACGGCCCGTCGGCCAAGAACGGCAAGCGCGCGTTCTGCTCCGGCGGCGACCAGCGGATCCGCGGCCGGGCGGGCTACGAGTACCACGACGGCACCGGGGGCGACCGCTCCGACAGCCGTACGACGGCCGACCAGGCCCGGCTCGGGCGACTGCACATCCTGGAGTGCCAGCGGCTGATCCGGTTCATGCCGAAGATCGTCGTCTGCGTGGTCAACGGGTGGGCGGCCGGCGGCGGCCACAGCCTGCACGTGGTCTCGGACCTCACCCTGGCCTCGCGCGAGCACGCGCGCTTCAAGCAGACCGACGCCGACGTCGGCTCCTTCGACGGCGGCTTCGGGTCGGCGTACCTCGCGCGGCAGGTGGGTCAGAAGTTCGCCCGGGAGATCTTCTTCCTCGGCGAGGAGTACTCCGCCGAGGAGATGCACCAGATGGGCGCGGTCAACCGGGTCGTCGACCACGCCGACCTCGAGGCCGAGGCACTGGAGTGGGGCCGCAAGATCAACGGCAAGTCGCCGACGGCGCAGCGGATGCTGAAGTACTCCTTCAACCTCATCGACGACGGCCTGGTCGGCCAGCAGCTCTTCGCCGGCGAGACGACCCGCCTGGCCTACATGACCGACGAGGCGCAGGAGGGTCGCGACCAGTTCCTCGAGAAGCGCGAGCCGGACTGGTCGCCGTACCCCTGGTACTACTGATGAGGCTCCGTTGAGCGAGGACCACGCGGTCGACGGGGCCGCGGCCGAGATGCTGCCGTTGATGGAGGCGCAGCTGCTCGGCCAGCCGCCCCACCTCACCCGCGTCGACGTGGCCGCGCAGGCCGGGGTGCCGCTCGCGGTGGCCGTCGAGCTGTGGCGGCTGCTCGGGTTCCCGCAGATGGACGACGACGTGGTGGCCTTCACCGACGCCGACGTCACCGCCCTGCGGTTGGCCGGCGACCTCATCGACCTCGGCATCCTCCCGGCGGACTCCCAGGCGGCTCTCGTGCGGACCTGGGGGCGCAGCTTCGCGCGGCTCGCCGAGTGGCAGGTGGACATGCTCGCCCAGCTCGTGACCGACGCTGCGACGGCCGGGTCTGACGAGGGCGACCCCGCGGGACCGCATGGCGAGGACGGGCCCACCGACGCGGTCGTCGGGGTGCTGCCCAAGATCGAGGAGCTCCAGAACTACGCGTGGCGGCGCCACCTCGCGTCGGCCGCCGGGAGAGCGCTCAGTGACGGCCGCGCCGCCGCGGGCGAGGCGGCGGTGCCGCAGGGGGTCTGCTTCGTCGACATCGTGGGCTACACCAGCCGCAGCAGAGAGCTCGACGAGACCGGCCTCGTCGACTGGCTCGAGGCCTTCGAGGACCGCGCCAGCCGGGTCGCGCTCGACCACGGCGGACGGGTCATCAAGACCATCGGCGACGAGATCCTGATCGTCGCCGGCACTGCACACGACGCGGCGGCCGTCGCGTGGGAGCTCACCCGACGTGGTGCCGATCCGGAGGACCCCTTCCCCGCCGTTCGCGCAGGAGTCGCCTGGGGTGCTGTGGTCGCGCGCCTCGGCGACGTCTGCGGCCCCACGGTCAACATCGCCGCCCGGTTGACCTCGCACGCCCGACCAGGCGCTGTCCTCGTCGACCGCGGCGCACACGACGTGCTGTGCCCCGACCATGCAGAGAGGCCCACCGGCTCGGTGCCCGGACCTTGGCGGCTCAAGCGGCTCTCGCGCACCTCGGTGAAGGGGTACTCCCGCCTGGAGTCCTGGGTGCTGCGCGAGCCGCGCGGCTGAACAGCGCCGCTCGCGGCAGCCGTCTCCCGCGTGCCTTCCCTGGTACTACTGAAGGCATGACCGCCGAGACCACCTCGAACCGATGACCCGCTGGACCGAGCTCGCCCGGAGCGCCGAGGGCGAGGAGTACGGCCGGAAGTACGCCGACCGCTTCGCCGCGCTCGCCGCGCAGGGAGAGGACATCCACGGCGAGGGCCGCCTGGTCGAGCGGTTGCGGGCTGCCCCCGCGCGCGTCCTGGACGCCGGGTCCGGGACCGGACGGGTGGCGGCGTGGCTGGTCCAGCAGGGCTACGAGGTCGTCGGGGTCGACGTCGATCCGGAGATGGTGCGCGTCGCCCGCGAGGACCACCCCGACCTCGACTGGCGGGAGGCCGACCTGGCCACGCTCCACCTCGAGGAGCGGTTCGACGTCGTGCTGATGGCCGGCAACACCGTGCCACTGCTCGATCCCGGCACGCTCGAGGCGACGGTCGGCTCGCTGGCCAAGCACCTGCGGACGTCCCTGGGCGCGGCGATGCAGCCGCCGCTGCTCGTCACCGGCTTCGGGCTCGACGCCGCCCGCCTCCCCGCCGGGTGCCCGGTCACCCCGCTGCAGGCGTACGACGACGCGTGCGCTGCCGCCGGGCTGCACCTGGTCCAGCGGTGGTCCGGCTGGGAGCAGGAGCCGTGGGACGAGGGCGGCTACGCCGTCAGCGTGCACGCCCTGGATTGACCTGGTCGCCTACCAAATCGGGCGATTGCGGCGTACGGTGACGCCACTCACGTATGTGCGCCGCGGCGCTCCAACCGCATACGGAGATAATGCGGAAGGCGCGCACGATGACGGATCGCAGTTTCTCGGGCAGGTCCACAGCAAAGTTCAGTTCAGCCCGGGGTCCCCGGCATGCCAGGGTCCGGCGCTCGCGCCGTCCGACAGCCGCCCTCGCCCTCCTCTCCGTGGGCCTCCTTGCGACTGGCGCGGCGTGGACCTTGGCCTCGCCCGCCGCTGCGGCCGAGGCGAGCGTGGACATGGGCACGGCGTCCTCCTTCGCCGTCCTCGCGGGCAGCGAGGTGACGAACACCGGTCCTTCCGTGATCGACGGGGACCTCGGGGTTAGCCCGGGGACCGCCGTGTCGGGATTCCCGCCGGGCACGGTCATCGGCGGCACCACCCACGTCAACGACGGGGTCGCCGTGCAGGCGCAGAACGACCTGACGACGGCGTACAACGATGCTGCGGGACGCTCCACGACCGAAGACGTGACCGGCAGCGACCTCGGTGGGCGGACCCTGACCTCCGGCGTCTACGAGCACACCTCCGGGATGCAGCTCACCGGGACGCTCACGCTGGACGCCCAGAACGATCCCAGCGCGGTCTTCATCTTCAAGGCGGGCTCGACGCTCGTCACCGCGTCGAACAGCTCCGTGTCCCTGATCAACGGGGCCTCGCCCTGCAACGTCTTCTGGCAGGTGGGCAGCTCGGCGACGCTCGGCACGGGCACCGACTTCGTCGGCACGATCATGGCCCTGACCGCGGCGACGCTCAACACGGGAGCCGAGGTCGAGGGTCGGGTGCTGGCCCGCAACGCAGAGGTCACCCTCGACACGAACCTCATCACCAGCCCCGACTGCGCGGCCGCCCCGCCGCCGCCCGACGGTACGCCGACGGACACCCCGACGATCACGCCGACCGACACCCCGACGGGTACGCCGACCAGTGGCCCGATCGACACGCCCACGGGCTCCACCCCGACGGACGGGGAAACCCCCACGGGCGGAGACACCCCCATGGGCGGGGACACGCCCATGGGCGGGGACACGCCGAACCAGCCCACCAGCCAGGACATCCCTGGTTCGGGTGGGGACATTCCCAGTGGGGACCGTCCGACGCCGCGGATCCCTGAGGGCAATCCCGACACGGGTCTCGGCGGGTCGGCGATCCCCGCGGGCGGTCCGACGACGCGATGACCCGATCCGTCCCGGTGCACGCCGGGCCGCGGCGCGGCGCGGGTCGCTGGTGGGCCGGGGCGTCCGTGCTGGCGCTCCTGACGGTCGCGGTGCTGGTGGTCGGGGCGCGGCACGCCTCGGTCCCGCCACCCACCGCCACGGCAGCGCCGAGTGTCGCGGCCGCCGCCCCGGCGGCGGAGCGGCCTCCCGATGTCGGGGAGGGGGTCGTGGAGGCTGCCCCCGCCGCAGCGCTCCCCGTGCACCTGTGGATCCCTAGGATCGGCGTCGCCTCCGACCTGGTGGCCCTCGGCCTCAACCCCGACGAGACCGTCGAGGTTCCGAGCGTTCCTGCCCAGGCAGGCTGGTACGACCACGGTCCGGCGCCCGGACAGCTCGGCTCGTCGGTGATTCTGGGCCACCTCGACTCGCGGGAGGGGCCGGCGGTCTTCTTCCGGCTCGACGAGCTCGTCGCCGGCGACCGGCTCCGCGTCCGGCTCGCCGACGGCACCGTCGAGAGGTTCGAGGTCGTGCGCGTGGCGACGTACGCCAACGAGGACTTCCCGGCGCGCCGCGTCTACGCCGGCTCTCCGCGACGGTCCACGCTCAACCTGGTGACCTGCGGTGGCGAGTACGACCCGGACCGGGGTGGCTACCAGTCCAATGTGGTGGCCTTCACCAAGAAGGTCCGTTCCCGAGGCTGAGCCGGTCCAGCGGTGCTCATACTGATCGCATGAGGCCCCTGGACTTCGAGCTCGAAGGTCCCGTCGTCGAGTGGCGAGGTCCTGCGCCGTTCTACTTCCTCCGGGTCTCGGAGGAGGACAGCGCCGACATCAAGGTCGCCGCCCAAGGCATCGAGTACTGGGGTCAGGTGCCGGTCGTCGTACGGATCGGCGAGGTCGAGTTCACCACCGCGCTGTTCCCCAAGGACGGCTGCTACCTCGTCCCGTTGAAGGTCGCCGTGCGCGCGCGTGCGGGGGTCGAGCCGGGCCAGACGGTCGTGGTGGAGCTGAGCGTCGGCCGGCCGTAGCTGCGCGGCCGAGGAGTGCCGAATCCCTGTGTGGAAAAGGGATTCTCGTCCGGTCGGACTGTCGGCGGCCATCCCTAGAGCCGGTGCATGGACGACATCTCGGGTGGTACGGCGGGGGCGACCACCGACCCCGCCACCGGGCGTCGGATCTCCCACGAGGAGGTGCTCGGCCGTGCGTTCTGCGCCTTCCTCGAGACGGCCGACCCGACGTGGCTGCCGGTGCACGGCGGCGCGGCCACCACGGTCACGGTGACGATGACGCTGGAGGACCTGACGCGCGACACCGGTGTCGGCGTCCTGTACGACGGCCGCACCCTCCCGCCGGGGGAGGTGCGTCGCCTGGCCTGCACCGCCGGGGTCGTGCCCGCCGTGCTCGGTGGCGCCTCCGAGGTGCTCGACCTCGGCCGGGCTCGTCGGTTGTTCTCGCCCGCGCAGCGCAAGGCGCTCGCGCTGCGCCACACCACCACCTGGCCCACGACCCGGCGTACGACGCGCGGCGGTTGCCCGACGGCGGGTTCCGGTTCCACCGGCGGACCTAGGCCGGATCCCCAGCAGGACGTCACAGCAACCCCTCTCGCGTCAGGACCGACCGCGCCGCGCGCCGTCTCCCGGGTCCTGCCATGCCGTCGTGCGGAACTCCTCGAGCGCGCCCAGCAGGTCGGCGGCGGCACTCTTCGAGACCGGGTCACCGCCCTGCTGCTTGAACCAGCCGAGCAGCCGGGTGCCGGGGATGAAGGCGACCCCCTCGATCTCCGTGCCGTCGGGCACGGCGTGTTGAGCGGCGCCCCACAGGACGACCGCAGGACGTACGGCGAGGGAGCCACCCGGCGCGCGCCGTCGACCACGGGTGTCTCGCGTCGTCACCGTCTGGGCGACGCCCTGGGCCCGGCCACGGGCCCGGTGCGCGGAGCGAGCCATGTCGGCGACGCTCGCCCGGTCGGCCTGGTTGCGCCACTTCGAGTCCAGGACGACGAGCCCGCCTGCCCTCGTGAGGACGAGGTGGTCGATGTCGCCGCCCTGGGTGGTGATGCTGTCCACCCAGCCCCAGACGAGTCGGCGTCGCTTGGCCTGGCGCAGGACGTCGCGGGTGTTCTCCTCGCCCCAGGCGCCGCGCACGTGCCAGATCGCCTCCCGCTCGTGGGCGAGGAAGGCCGACTGCATGAGGTGGAGGACCGCCGCCACGGCGGCGGTGTGTACGACGCCCAGCAGGTACCACCGGGCGGGGACGTCCGGCACGGCGACGAGGAGGACGACGATGGCGAGGACGAACAGCCCAGTGAGCACTGCCGCGCAGCGGAGCAGGAGCCGGACGTTACGCCGCAGCCAGCGCCGTTTCTGTCGCCGAAGCTCTCGTTGTGAGTACGAGCGGAACCGGCTCATCTCCACCCCCGTGGCGCCACGCCGAAGTCGCTGAGGAACCGCATCGGCCGGGCGAGGCGAGACCTGAGGACGAGTACACGCCGTCGCGTGCTGGCTAGGTGCGTGCGTCATGCTCGGCCCGTGGAACGACGGTTGATGTGGGGTGCGGTGCTGCTCCTGCTGCGCCCGGTGTACGTCGTCCTCGAGCTAGTCGTCGCGGCCCTTACGACGGGCGACTACAGCCTGATCCACGACACGGTGAGCGACCTGGGAGCGCTGGACTGCCTGCCCGCGTTCTGCTCGCCGTCGCACGACCTGATGAACGGCACCTTCATCGGCATCGGGATCCTGCTGGCTGCGGGAGCCGTGCTGCTCGCGCCGCGGTTCGGCCGCGTGCCGACGGCGCTGCTCGTCGTGGCGGGACTCAGCTCCGTGGTGACCGGCCTCGCCCCGATCGACCAGGGCGCCACCGCCCACGCACTGGCCGCGGCCCCGCTGTTCGTCTGCCAGCCGGTCGCGCTGCTCCTGCTGGGTCGCGCCGTGCGCGGGTCCCACTCCCGGCTGGCGGTCGGGCTCGTCCTCACCGGGGCCGGGACCGCCGTCGCCGCGGTCGGCTTCATCCTCGCCGGGGACGCCGGTGGTGCGGGTCTGTGGGAGCGGGTCGCGCTGTGGCCGGTGCTGTTCGCGCTGGCCGTCGCCGGTGTCGTGGTGGCGCGGCGGGAACCCGCGCCGGTGCAGGCCTGAGCAAGGACGAGGTGAGGCGCCCGCGCCCGGATCAGCGGATGCGAAGGCGGACCCAACGGCTGTACGGCGACCGCCCCACGGCGTTGCGAGCGGCGACGCGGACGCGGTACCGGCCGGGCTTCAGCTTGAAGACCGTCTTGCGTGCCGTGGGCTTCAGGCTTTTGTCCTTGCCCCGGCTGATGTCGACCAGGTAGCGGGTGATGCGGCTGCCATTGGGTTGTGCGGCCTGCCACCTCACGATCGCCCGCTTGCCGCGGACCACGACCTTGGGCGGCTTCATCTTGGTGGGGGCCAACGCTGCGGGCTGCTGGGCCCAGGTGAGCGTGAAGGGACCCGATCCGCCGGGACCGTCGAAGCCGTCGACCACGACGAGGTAGCGAGTGCCGGCGCGGGCGGCGAAGGAGATCGCGGCGTGGTAGCCGTTGCTGTCGTCGTTGCCGGCGACCTCGACCAGGGCGCCCGGCTGCCCGGTGTACGCCGCCAGCGTGGTGTCGCGGCCCACGCCGCCGCCGGAGGTCTGCATCTGGACCGCACCGGCGGAGGAGGGCGTCCACGAGTACCAGACGGAGTAGCCGCCGGCGTCGTACGGGCTCGGCGGGACCGGGTCGATGCTCTCCCGCGTGGCGTAGGTGTTGTCGCCGGCAACGGAGCCGCTGGTGCCCGTCAGCACCTGGGCGGCGGCGACCGCGTCGTTCGACGGGCGGTCCGGTGTCTCGACGGTGATCGTCACTGTCGAGATCGGCGAGAAGCCGACCGCGTTCACCGCGGCGATGCCGACGACGTACGTGCCCTCGGCGAAGGCCCCGCCCTGCGAGATCACGACACCTCGGTCCGTCGATCCGAGCTGGCCGAGGTACGAGCCGTTGAGGTAGATCGCGTACCCGGTGATCGGCTGCGTACCGGTGCTCGCGGGCTCGGTCCACCAGGCGTTCAGCGTGTCCAGGGCAGGGTCGTAGGAACCGGTCACGTTGCGCGGGGCGCTCGGCGCGGCGGCAGGCGGCGCGCTCGTGGTCGCGCTGACGGTGACCGTCGGACCGGCGCCGGTGGCGTTCACCGCCCGCACCGAGAGCTGGTAGGTGGTGCCGGCAGTGAGGCCCGTGAAGGTGTGGCTGCGGGCCTCGCTCGGCAGGGTCACGCTGTCGGCCGAACCGGAGCGGGTCACGACGTACGCCGTCACCGGCGTGCCCCCTTCGGTGGCCGGGGCCGACCAGCTGAGGGTGAGAGCGTCGGTCTGCGCTGAGCCGGCCGCGACGTCGCCCGGGGCGCTCGGCACTCCCTCGGCGACCTCGCCGTCGCAGCCGGGGGCGCTGATCGTGTAGGCGCCGAGGCTGGCGTAGTCGTCGTATCCCTGGGTGGCCCAGGTCCCGTCCCCGGCGCCCTCGACCCTCACCACCCACTGGTCCCCGTCGGTGGGGACCGTGAGGGACGCGCCGAGCCCGGACGCCGTGATGCCGTCACCGAGACCGGAGGGGGGCGCGGCGACGGCCCGCTGGGTCCCGTCGGCGTCGTGCAGCGTCGCGCGCACGTCGAGGTTCGGGGCGACCGCGGCGGGCGAGACCTCCACCATGCTGCCGGCCGTGCAGCTACCGAGCAGGTACGCGTCCACGTCCTCGCGCGTGCCGATGTAGGCCTCCCCCTCGGGAAGGGGCGAGGGAGTGGTGACCGAGTCGGACGCCTCGTCCGGTCGGCCGTCCAGGTACCCGGTCAGGATCTCCAGGTCGTCCTCCTGGTTGTCGGCGTCCGGGTAGGCCCCCGCGCTCCACTGCACGAGCGGGCGGTCGTAGCCGAGGCCCATGATGGGGGCCCAGATGCCGTGCCCCGCGTAGTAGCTCTGGGAGGCGGTCCCGTCGTGCGAGAGGCCGAGGTTGTGGCCGGCCTCGTGGGTGGCCGCCTCGGCGATGTTCTTGGGGTCGTTGCCCAAGGCCTGCGGGAAGACCCAGGCGGGCTGGTGCTGGCCGCCGACCAGGTCGAAGACGTCGAGGTAGGCGACCCCACCGCAGGCCCGGTCGCAGATCGTCGCGAACGGGTCGTCGCTCGGGGTGATCAGGACACGGGTCCCGTAGACGGTGTCGCTCGAGGAGCTGCGGACCATGCCCGCCTCGCCTGGGTCCTCGGTCGTCACGTCGACGTCGAACGGCGCGAAGTCCTCGGCCACCATGGCCCAGATCTGCTGGACCATCAGTCGCTCGCCTGCACTGAAGAGGGGGCCGTCGCCGGCCGGGTCCCACGCGGGATGGGTGCCGGGCAGGACGCCCATGTCGACCGCGTTCCACCACGACCCGGACACGTGGGCGCCGTCGAAGTCGAGCAGGATCGTCCGGCTCGCACCGGGGTTGCTGTGCAGCGCGAAGGTATCTGCCAGCGGCGCGACCAGGGTCGTCGCAGCGGACTCCGCCGTCGCGTGAGACTCCTCGTGCACGGGGTCGACGTAGTAGACCGAACCCTGAGGATCGACCCAGACGCTGTCGTCCGTGCGGAGCAGCGAGCGGAGCTCTGCCGGGCGCAGGTCGTTGCGCGCGGCGGCCGTGCGGAGCTGGTCCCCGAGCTGCCGGATCGCCTTGCGGCCGCGCGCGGGCCCGTCGAGGAGGGGCTCCGCGGGCGCGATGCGGGTGCGCTCGGCCGGGGGGCCGGGCTCCTCCGCCGATGCGGTCGGGAAGGTCGCGACCGTGACCGGCGTCAGGGCGACGGCGAGGAGACAGCTCAGTGCTCGGCGTCGCTGATGCCCCGGTTGCTTCACTGGCTCAGGGTAGGGACGGGCTCCGGGGCGGGCGGTGTGTTTGCATGTTCCTTGATCAGGCCTTGCAGAACGCGGTCACTCTGTGACCACCAACCCGCCTGAGCCGGGCGGCAGCACGAGGACCTCTCCCTCGAGGGCCACCCCGTCGCCGGTGGTGAAGGCCAGGTCGAGATCGCCCTCCAGGCCCACCTCGGCCCGCACCTCCGCGTCCCCCGTGTTCACGGCGACGAGCACGGCGCGGCCGGGGCCCGACGTACCCCGCCACAGGCGGAAGAGGCCCGTCTCCTCGTCGGCGTCGGCGCTGACCGTGCCGAACGCCGGGTCGGTGAGGGCAGGCAGGGTGCGCCGCAGCGTGGCCAGCTGCCGGTAGCGCTCCAGCATCCGGGCGCCCCGCCCCGACTCGGCCTCGCTCCAGTCGAGCTTGGAGCGCGCGAAGGTGGCGGGGTCCTGGGGGTCGGGGACGACGGCGGGGTCCCAGCCCATCCGCTCGAACTCCTCCAGCCGCCCCTCGGCGGTGGCCTTCCCGAGCTCGGGCTCGGGGTGGGAGGTGAAGAACGCGAACGGCGTCGACGCCGCGAGCTCCTCGCCCTGGAAGAGCATCGGCGTGAACGGCCCGGCCAGGGTGAGCAGCGCGGCGGAGCCGAGCCGGTGCTCGTCGAGGTGCTCGGTGAGCCGGTCGCCGCGGGCGCGGTTGCCGATCTGGTCGTGGTTCTGGTTGCAGACCACCAGCCGCCATGTCGGCATGTGCCCGACGTCGACCGGGGCGCCGTGGTCGCGGTCGCGGAACGACGAGAACGTCCCGTCGTGGAAGAACCCGCGCTCGCACACCTTCGCCAGTGCCGACAGCGGCGCGAAGTCGGCGTAGTAGCCGTCGGTCTCCCCGCTCAGCGCCACATGCACCGCGTGGTGGAAGTCGTCGCTCCACTGCGCGTCCAGCCCGTACCCGCCGGCCTCCCGGGGCGTGACCAGCTTCGGGTCGTTGAGGTCCGACTCCGCGACCAGGGTCAGCGGCCGGCCCAGGTGCGTCGAGAGCGCAGCGGTCTCGACCGCCATCTCCTCCAGGAGGTGGACCGGCGAGGAGTCGGCCAGGGCGTGCACGGCGTCGAGCCGCAGTGCGTCGACGTGGAAGTCGGTGAACCACATCCGCACGTTGTCGAGGACGTAGCGCCGCACCTCCGCCGACCCGTCCTGGTCGAGGTTGAGCAGGTCGCCCCAGGTGTTCGCCCCGCTCTTGAGGTACGGCGCGAACATCGGCAGGTAGTTGCCCGACGGCCCCAGGTGGTTGTGGACCACGTCCTGCACCACCCCGAGCCCGGCCGTGTGGCAGGCGTCGACGAAGCGCTGGTACGCCGCGGGGCCGCCGTACGGCTCGTGGACGGCGGACCACAGCACGCCGTCATAGCCCCAGTTGTGGGTGCCGTTGACCGCGTTGACCGGCATCACCTCGACCAGGTCGACGCCGAGCGAGAGCAGGTGGTCGAGCCGGTCGATCGCGGCGTCGAGGGTGCCCTCGGGCGTGAAGGTGCCGACGTGCATCTCGTAGATCACCGCCCCGGCCAGCTGGCGCCCGGTCCAAGTCTCGTCGGTCCAGCTGAAGTCGCCCGGGTCGAAGGTGCGCGAGAGGTCGTGGACGCCGGCGGGCTGGCGGCGCGAGCGCGGGTCCGGCACCGGGGTCTCGTGGTCGTCGACCAGGTAGCCGTAGTCGACCTCGCGGCCCGCCACCGGGTGCGGCACCGGGCCGTCCGGCACCCACCAGTCGTCTGCGCCGCGGCGCATCTCGACGGTCTCGGCCGCCGCGCCCGCCACGGTCGCCTCGCCGTCCTCGTTCGCCGGGCGGACGACGAGGCGGAGGCGCTCGGGCCGGGGGGCCCAGACGGCGTACGGGGGACGGTTAGGCACCGGTGCGCTCCAGCAGGGCGACGGGCAGGTCGGCGAGCAGCTCGGCCAGCGGTACGGCGCCACTCAGCCCCGCGCGCCCGCTCAGGACCTCGCGCCACGTCCCGGCTGGCAGGCGCAGGATGGTGTCGCCCCAACCGTCACGCGCCGCGAGGCCGACGGGGAGCCTGGTGACGACGGTGACGGCGCCGCCGCGGTCGAACGCGAGCGCGTGTGGTGCGGCCACGCCCTCGGCGGCGAGCGGGGCGTAGGAACCGAACAGGTCGGGACGCTCGCGGCGTAGGGCGAGCGCACTGTGCACGACCCGCAGCTTCGCGGTGCCCGGGTCCTCGGGGGAGCTGGTCAGTGGGGTCTGGGCGCCGTCGCGGACGGCGGCGAGCAGGTCGGCGCGCAGGTGGAGGTCGATGGTGCGGCGGTTGTCGGGGTCGACGAGGCTCTGCTCCCACAGCTCGCTGCCCTGGTAGACGTCGGGCACCCCCGGCACCGTCAGCGACAGGAGCTTGGCAGCGAGTGCGTTGCTCCACCCCGGTCCGGCGGTGCGCTCGACCAGGCCGATGACGGTGCGGTGCACCTCGGGGTCCTCGAAGATGGCGCCGACCGCGCGGTGCACGGCCGCCTCGTACTCCTCGTCCGGCTCGGTCCAGGTGGTGCGGTCACCGGCCTCGCGCATCGCCTTCTCGGCGTAGGCGTGCAGGCGTGCGCGCAGGTCCGGTGCGCCGACGTCACCGGCCGGCCACGCGCCGACGACCGCCTGCCACAGCAGCGCCCCGAAGCCGGGGTCGGGCAGCGGGGTAAGCGCGAGCAGCCGGTCCAGCGCCGCGGTCCACACGTCGGGGATCTCCGCGAGCACGGTGATCCGGGCGCGGACGTCCTCGCCGCGCTTGGTGTCGTGGGTCGACAGGGTGGTCATCGCGTGCGGCCGCTCGTGCTGGCGCCGGGCCATCGCGGCGTGGAACTCGGTCGGCGTGTGCGCGAAGACGCTCGGGTCACCACCGACTTCGTTGAGCGAGGTGAGCCGGGAGAAGCGGTAGAACGCGCAGTCCTCGACGCCCTTGGCCATCACCATCCCGCTGGTCTGCTGGAGGCGCAGCGCGGGGTCGCTGGCCGGGTCCGAGAGCACCGGCAGCAGCTCGTCGAGCGTCGCGGCGAGGTCGGGCCGGTGCCGGCGGGCGGCGGCGAAGGCGTGGTCGAGGTGGTCACGCCCCTCGGGCAGGTAGGAGCGGTAGACCCCGAAGCAGGCGAGCAGCTCGGCCACCGCGTCCTCGACGGCGGGGAAGCGCAGGTCGGGCCGCAGGTAGCGCACCTCGCGGGTGATCCGGCGTACCTCGGAGTGGAGGATCGTGTCGGCCACGGTGCGCTTGGTGTCGTGGGTCATCTGCTCCCAGTCGACCGGGCCTCCGCGCAGCCGGGTCTCGAGCGCGTCGAGCGGCTCCTGGCCGGCCGGGTCGGTGAGCACCCGGTCGACCCAGGCGAGGGCGTCGTACCCGGTGGTTCCGGCGGTCGCCCAGGACTGCGGCAGCTCCTCACCGGGCTCGGTGATCTTCTCCACCAGCACGTAGGCGCCGCCGGTCAGCTCGGCGAGGTCGTCGAGGTAGCCCTTCGGGTCGCGCAGGCCGTCGGGGTGGTCGACCCGCAGCCCGTCGACGAGGCCCTCGTCGAACCAGCGCCTGATCTCCACGTGGGAGTCGGCGAAGACCTCCGGGTCCTCCACGCGTACGGCGGCCAGCTCGTTGACCGCGAAGAACCTGCGGTAGTTGAGGCCGTCGTCGGCGACGTGCCAGTTGACCAGCTCGTAGTGCTGGCGCTCGTGCACGGCCTGGGCCAGCTTGCCGGGGTCCCCGGTGAGGTCGAGGCCGTCCAGGCTCCCGGGCGCGATGGGGAACCGGTGGTCGAAGTAGCGAACCTCCGTCGGCGTGCCCGCCCCCGGTGCCGGGTGGAGCTCGAGGTGGCCGACCGGACCGCCGTCGGGGGAGCGGTCGTCGTCGCCCACGATCGGGATGCGGATCTTGCCGTCGCCGGCGCCCCAGTCGATGTCGAAGGCGACCGCGTGCTCGGAGTCGCGCCCGTGCTTCAGCACGTCCCACCACCACGGGTCCTCGTGCGGGGTGGCGATGCCCACGTGGTTCGGGACGATGTCGACCAGGACGCCCATCCCGAGCCGGCGTGCCTCGGCGGAGGCAGCGGCCAGGCCCTCGGCGCCCCCGCGGGAGTCGTCGAGGTGGTCGTGGGCCACCACGTCGTACCCGTGGTCGCTGCCGGGCTCGGCGGCTAGCAGCGGGGAGAGGTAGACCCAGTCGACGCCGAGATCGCGCAGGTACGGCAGCCGGCGGGCGACCTCGAAGAGGTCCTGGTCGGCGGTGACCTGGAAGCGGTAGGTGCTCAGCGGGATGCGCAGGGGGTGGGGCACGGCTCAGCGCTCACCCTGCTCGGAACCACCCTGCTCGCGCGCCCGCTCCGACTGGGCGGCCAGCGACGCGGCCACCGAGTGGTCGATCTCGACCTCGGCCTCCCCGTGCTCGCGGAGCACCAGGACGCTGCGTGACTCCAGGGGCACGGTCGCGCCGGCCTGGTGGGTGCCACTGCTGGCGTCGCCGGTGTCGAGGACGACGTCCCAGGCGGCGGCGTACTCCTCGGGCGGGAGGGTGATGTCGGCCGGACCGTCGGCGTTGAAGTAGAGCAGGAAGTGGTCGTCGGTGATCGCGCCGCCGCGTTCGTCGACGCCGGCGATGCCGTGGCCGTTGAGGTACATCCCCAGGGCCTTCGCCTCGCTCTCCCAGTGGCCCTCCTCCATCGCGCGGCCGTCGAGCCCCAGCCAGACGATGTCGTTGAGCCGCTCGCCGTCGCCGGTGCGGACGGTGGTGCCGGTGAAGAACCGCTTGCGGCGGAAGGTCGGGTGGTCGCGGCGCAACCGGGCGACGGTGGCGGTGAACTCGACCAGCGGCTGGTCGGCCTGGTCCCAGTGCACCCACGAGATCTCGGAGTCCTGGGCGTAGGTGTTGTTGTTGCCCTGCTGGGTGCGGCCCATCTCGTCGCCGTGCGCCAGCATCGGGACACCCTGGCTGAGCAGCAGCGTCGCGATGAAGTTGCGCTGGGCACGGGCGCGGAGCTCGAGCACCTCGGGGTCGTCGGTGGGGCCCTCGGCTCCGTGGTTCCAGGACCGGTTGTGGCTCTCCCCGTCCTGGGAGTCCTCGCCGTTGGCCTCGTTGTGCTTTTCGTTGTAGGACACCAGGTCGGCCAGGGTGAACCCGTCGTGCGCCGTGACGAAGTTGATGCTCGCCACCGGGCGACGGCCGGAGTGCTCGTAGTAGTCGCTCGACCCGGCCAGCCGGCTGGCGAACTCGCCCAGGCTCGGCTCCCCGCGCCAGAAGTCGCGGACGGTGTCGCGGTAGGCGCCGTTCCACTCCGTCCACTGCGGCGGGAAGTTGCCGACCTGGTAGCCACCCGGCCCGACGTCCCAGGGCTCGGCGATCAGCTTCACCTGGCTGACGACCGGGTCCTGCTGGACGAGCTCGAAGAACGTCGCCAGCCGGTCGACGTCGTAGAACTCGCGCGCCAGCGTCGAGGCGAGGTCGAACCGGAAACCGTCGACGTGCATCTCGGTCACCCAGTAGCGCAGCGAGTCCATGATCAGCTGCAGCGAGTGCGGGTGGCGGACGTTGAGGGAGTTTCCTGTCCCGGTGTAGTCCATGTAGTACTGCTCGTCGTCCTCGACGAGGCGGTAGTACGCCGCGTTGTCGATGCCCTTGAAGCTCAGCGTCGGACCGAGGTGGTTGCCCTCCGCGGTGTGGTTGTAGACCACGTCGAGGATCACCTCGATGCCGGCGGCGTGCATCGCCTTCACCATCGATTTGAACTCCTGCACCTGTTGACCGCGCTCGCCGGTGGCGGCGTACTCCGCCTGCGGAGCGAAGAAGGCGAGGGTGTTGTAGCCCCAGTAGTTGCGCAGGCCCTTCTCCAGCAGCGTGTTGTCCTGCACGAACTGGTGGACCGGCATCAGCTCGATCGCGGTGACCCCGAGCCGGGTCAGGTGGTCGGTGACCGCCGGGTGCTCGAGGGCGGCGTACGTCCCGCGCACGTCCTCGGGGATGTCGGGGTGCAGCTGGGTCAGGCCCTTGACGTGGGCCTCGTAGATGACCGTCTCGTTGTACGGCGTCCCCGGCCGCCGGTCGCCCTCCCAGTCGAAGAACGGGTTGACCACGACGCCGTGGGTCATGTGCGGCGCGGAGTCCTCGTCGTTGCGCTCGTCGGGGGCATCGAACTGGTAGCCGAAGAGTGCGGGGTCCCAGTCGATCTTGCCGCTGGTGGCCTTGGCGTAGGGGTCCAGCAGCAGCTTGTTCGGGTTGCAGCGCAGGCCGCGTTCGGGGTCGTGCGGGCCGTGGATGCGGTAGCCGTAGCGCTGGCCGGGCTGGACGCTCGGCAGGTAGCAGTGCCAGACGAAGGCGTCGACCTCGGTGACCTCGATGCGCTCCTCGGTGCCGTCCTCCTCGAAGAGGCAGAGCTCGACCCGGTCGGCGACCTCGCTGAACAGGGCGAAGTTGGTGCCGCTGCCGTCGAAGGTGGCGCCCAGGGGGTACGCCGTGCCGGGCCAGACGTCCACGCGGACTCCTCGGGGTGGTGGGTTGGAGCGTTCCAGTGCTCCTCGTTGTCTACCCCTCAGCGGCCCGGCTCACCCACGAGGAGACCTATCTCTCCGCTCTCCCGCGGAGCACCCCGGTCGGCGCCGACCAGCGCAGCATCAACGCAGGGGGTCGAGCGGGGTCAGCTCGGGAGGCGTCCGCCCCGTCACGATCGCCTCGGCCAGGAGCTGACCCGTGACCGGGCCGAGGGTGATCCCCCACATCCCGTGCCCGCCGGCGGTCCAGACCTGCGGTGAGGCGGTGACCCCGACCAGGGGGAGCCCGTCGGGCGTGCAGGGTCGCGAGCCGACCCACTCGTCGGTCCGGGCGTCGAGGTCGACGCCGCTCAGCAACGGGCGGACCGCGGCGACGATCGCGGCGATCCGACGCCGGTCCAGCGGCGCGTCCGGCCCGCGGAGCTCCATCATCCCGGCGACCCGGAGCCGGTCACCCAGCGGCGTGCAGGCGACGCGGTGCCGCGGGAAGTAGATCGGCCCGGTGGGCGTGGGGTCGACCGGGACGCTGAAGCTGTAGCCGCGGCCCGCCAGCACCAACCGGCGTACGCCGAACTCCCGGGCGAGGCCCCCGAGCCCGGCGCCGGTGGCCAGCACCACCCGGTCGAAGGTCTCGCGTGCACCGTCCGCCCCCACGACGGTCACCCCGTTGCCTCTCGGACGCACCTCGGTCACCTCCACCCCCTCACGGACCGTGCCGCCGCCGAGGCGGAACGCGGCGGCGAGCGCCTGGACGTACGCCCCGGCGTCGACGAACCGCTGGCCGTGCAGCCGGATCGCGGCGCCGATCTCGCCCGAGAGGGAGGGAGCGAGCTCCCGGGCCTGGTCCCCGGTCAGCAGGTCGTGCTCCACGCGCTGGCCGGCCGCCCGGAGGTGGTCGAGCTCCTCCAACAGCCCCTGCATCTCCGGGGGCGTCCGGTAGGCGGCGAGGAGGGGGATCGCCTCGCGCGTCTCCACCATCGCTCCGCTCTCGGCGAGGAGGTCGAAGGCGGGCAGGGCGCGCTCGTTGAGCGGGATGAGCGCTGCCATCGCCCGCCGCCACCGCGTGGCCGTGCTGTGCCGGGTGAACGACGCGAGGAAGCGCAGCAGGTCCCGGTCCGCGGTGAACGGGACGTAGACGGGTGAGGCCGGGTCGAGCAGCGCCCGCACGCCGTACCGGAGGACGGCCGGCTCGGGCAGCGGGGTCGCCAGGCCCGGCGTGAGCCACCCGGCGTTGCCCCACGAGGCGCCCGCGGCCACGTGGTGGCGCTCGAGGACGGTGACCTCCACCCCCCGTCGCTGCAGGAACCAGGCCGTCGCCAGGCCGAGCATCCCGGCGCCGACCACGGCCACCCGGCCCGGTCCGTCGTCCTCGCGCATCCGCCCGCTCCTCCTCGTCCCGGTCCTGGTCAGAGCCCGGTGCTGCTGAAGTGGTGGTAGTCCTTCAGTGTCCGGTAGGTCCCGCCCCAGACCCAGCCGATCCGTTCGAAGGCCGTGACCACCGGACCGCCGGGCCGCATGATGCCCGGGGCGTCGCGGTCGCGGTCGAGGTACGCCGACGCGAGCTCGGGCAGGACGACCCGGCCGGCGTCGGTCTCGCGCACGTAGGGGTTCTGGAACGGGTTGACGTCGACGGCGCGACCGTAGGCGTGCTCGCTGAACCGGGCACCGCCCACGGAGGGGCGGCAGACGAATCCGGTGGTGTTGTTGCCGTCGCCGATCGGTGGGGCGTCGAGCTCCGGCGGCGTCACCACCCGCATCTCCTCGAGGGGGAAGCGGGCGCGGTAGAGGTCGCGGAAGACGCGGACGACGTCGTCGGCCACCGAGGTGGCGACGAGCAGCTCGCCGGTGTGCCGGGCGTCGTCGAAGCCCCAGAACGCCACCCGGATCCAGGCCAGCTCGTCGGCGGTCACCGGGCACTCCGGCTGCCAGGTCGAGCGGCGCAGCACCGACCGCGGTGCCGGTGCCACGACGTCGCTGGCGAACCCGCGGCCCGGGAGCGGCCCGACGGTGTCGGGCAGGGTGAAGCGCCGCGTCCGCAGCGCCCTCGGCGTACGCCGGACCTCGCCGAAGCCGGTGGCCGTCTCGGGCAGCACGCGGGCGCCCAGCCACGCCGGTGGCGCGGTCCCCGGGGTCGGCGGCTCCGTCTCGGGAGCGGGGTCCGGGGAGGAAGCGGCGTCGGGCGCCGCGCTGGACGGCGTGCTCGGCGGGGCGGCGCCCGGCTCGGGCGTCCCGGTCGCGCAGCCCGCCAGCACCACCGTGCCGAGCACGAGGCCAGCGACGCCGCGACGGGACCTCACGTCGCGCTGACCCCGATGTCGCCGGCCCGGAAGGCGTCGACGAAGAGCGCGTGGTCCTCCCGCACCCGGTCGGCGTAGCGGATCCCGAACTCCGTGACGTCCTCGACGAAGGCGCGCCGCCGGCCGTCGAGCACCGCGACGACCGCCTCCTCGACCTGGAGCTCGACCAGGTCCTGGTCGCTGTCCTCGTCGGCCGAGCAGTGCACCTTGGCGGTCGCGCGCCCGAGCAGCCCGACCACGCCGGCGACGTCGTCCGGCTCGGTGAGGTCGTCCCAGGAGAGGTCCTTCTCGTACGGCGACAGCTCCGCCACGACGTACCCCTCGCCGCCGAGGGTGGTGTGGCCGAGCAGTGGGTCGGTGTGCACCTGCAGTGCGCGTTGGCTGACCGCCGTCCGGTGGCCCTCGTGGTCGAAGTAGGAGGCCACCCGCTCGGAGTCGACGAACCGGCTGACCGCCGGCACGTTGGCCTGCTTCATCGAGAGCACCACGTCGTTGTCGAGGGACTGGCTGTGCCCCTCGACGAGCACGTTGTAGGCGGGCAGGCCGGCGCTGCCGATGCCGAAGCCGGACTTCCCGACGATGTCGACCACCTCGTAGAAGAGCGCCGAGTCGATGCGCTTGTCCTCCGGGATCGTCTCGAGGTAGCCCTCGAAGGCCTTCATCACGCGGCGCTGCTCGGCCTTGCCGAGGCGGCGCACGGTGGGGTCCTCGCGGAAGCGGCGCTCCTCGGCGTCGCGGATCAGCATCGAGGCCAGCAGGTCGACCCGGCTGGCCGACCGCGCCTCCAGCAGGGCGTCGCGCACCGGACCGTCGGTGTTGTCGAGGTGCAGCGCGAAGTCGTCGTCGCGCTCGGTGTCGGCGTACGCGTCCACCTGCGAGAGGTAGGCGCGCAGGTAACGCCCGATCAGCCGGCGGACGTCGTCCTCCGGCAGGGCCTTCTGCCAGCCGATCAGCGCCAGGCTGGCCGCGAACCGGCGCAGGTCCCAGGTCCAGTGGCCGACGTAGGCCTCGTCGAAGTCGTTGACGTCGAAGACCAGGCGCCCGTCGGAGTTCATGTAGGTGCCGAAGTTCTCCGCGTGCAGGTCGCCGTGGATCCAGATCGAGGCGGTGCGCTCGTCGACGAACGGGTCGTCCTCGCTGGTGACGTCGGCGTAGAAGAGGCAGGCGGTGCCGCGGTAGAAGGCGTGCGGGTCGCGGGCCATCTTGCGGTACTTAGCGCGGAAGGACGCCGGGTCCGCGCGCATCAGCGGCTCGAAGGCCTCCCCGAGGACGTCGATGATCTGCTTCCGGCGCGTCGCGGCCGTGTTCGTCGCGCTCCCTGCGGTCCCTGTGCTGGCCATGTCTCCAGGGTGCCCCGGGACTGGGCACCCCACGCCCTGGTTCGTCCCGAGGATGCGCGGACCGGCGCGCGGGACGAACTGGGGCAAGTCCTCGAAGCCCGACCTTTCGGGGCCGCCCGCTGCCACGCTCGGGCCATGAAGACCTTCTCCCGCGCGCTCGTCGCCACGGCGGCCGCCGCGCTGCTTCTTTCCGGCTGCTCGGGCAGCGTGTCCATCGGCGGATCGGGCGTCGAGAGTGACCAGCTCGCCCAGGAGGTGAGCGACCAGCTCGAGACGACGGTCGGCCAGGCTCCTGACGACGTCGACTGTCCCGACGGCCTCGACGCCGAGGTGGGCGCGGAGACCCGCTGCACCCTCACGGACGGGGACGCCACCTACGGCGTCTCGGTGACCGCCACCGCCGTCGAGGACGGCGAGGTGAGCTTCGACATCGCCGTCGACGGGGAGCCGCAGGGCTGAGCCGGCCCCGCGTCCGGGACCGACGAGCGGCGAGACGCGCGGCGTGGTCGTGGACGGCGGATCGGCCGTCGCCTACGTTGCCCAGGTGAGGATCGCAGTAGCCAGGGAGACCCGTGAGGGCGAGACCCGCGTGGCGCTCGTCCCCGAGCTGGTCGGCAAGCTGACCGCGCTCGGGTACGCCGTCGCGGTCGAGCCGGGAGCGGGTGCGGGCGCGCTCCACTCCGACGAGGACTACGGAGCCGCGGGGGCGGAGGTCCACGAGGGCGCGCTCGAGGGTGCGGACGTCGTGATCTCCGTGCAGCCCCTCGCCGTCGAGCAGGTCCGCCAGATGCCCGCCGGGTCCTCGACGATCTCGTTCCTCCCGGTGACCCAGGCGCCCGAGCTGGTGGTGAACCTGCGCGACTGCGGCGTGACGGCGTACGCCATGGAGCTGGTGCCGCGGATCTCGCGCGCGCAGTCGATGGACGCGCTCTCCTCGCAGTCGCTCGTTGCCGGCTACCGCAGCGCGATCGTCGCGGCCGGCCTGCTGCGCAGTTTCTTCCCCCTCAACATGACCGCTGCCGGCACCGTGCCGCCTGCCCAGGTCGTCGTCCTCGGTGCCGGGGTCGCGGGCCTGCAGGCGATCGCCACCGCCAAGCGTCTCGGCGCCGTCGTCAAGGCGTACGACGTCCGCGCAGCCGCCGCGGAGGAGATCCGGTCGATGGGGGCGCAGGCGATCGAGCTCGACCTGGAGACCCTCGAGGGGTCCGGCGGCTACGCCCGCGAGATGACCGAGGACCGCGCGGAGCGCCAGCGCGCCCTGCTCGCGCCGTACGTCGCCGCCGCCGACGCGCTGATCACCACCGCCGCGGTGCCGGGAAGACAGGCGCCGGTGCTCGTCACGCACGAGATGGTCGAGCAGATGGGACCGGGTGCGGTGGTCGTCGACCTCGCGGCCGACTCCGGCGGCAACGTCGAGGGCTCCCAGCCCGGCCAGGTCGTGCGCATCGGCCACGCCCAGGTGTGGGGCGGGTCGAACGTGCCCGCCCAGATGCCGACGCCGGCCTCGCGCCTCTACGCGCAGAACGTCGTCAACCTCGTCACGCTGATGACCCGCGCGGCCGCCGACGACGTCCCCGCGGCCTTCGCGCCGGACTTCGCGGACGAGATCGTCGCCGGCTCCTGCGTCACCCACGACGGGCGCATCGTGCACGAGCCGACGCGGGCCGCCCTGGAGGGCCCCGCGGAGGCCGCGCCTGCCGACCACACCGAGGGAACCGGAGGAGCCACCCCGTGAGCGAGCCCGTCGTCTGGCTGACGATCTTCGTGCTGAGCGTCTTCATCGGCGTCGAGGTGATCTCGAAGGTGTCCTCGACCCTGCACACCCCGTTGATGTCGGGGGCGAACGCGATCCACGGCATCATCCTGCTCGGCGCGGTGCTGGTCACCGGTCACGCCGACAACACCCTGCAGCTGGTGGTCGGGCTCGTGGCGGTCGTCCTCGCCACGATCAACATGGTCGGCGGCTTCGTCGTCACCGACCGGATGCTGCAGATGTTCGGTCGCCGCAAGCCGGCCCGGGCCGCGACCCGGGACGGGGGTGCCGCGTGATCCCCCTCTGGGCACAGCTGGTCTACCTGGCCTGCGCGGTCTGCTTCATCCTCGCGCTCAAGGGCCTCTCCGGTCCGCGCACGGCCCGAGGCGGCAACCTGATCGGCGCCGTGGGCGCGGTTGTGGCCTGCGTGACCGTCTTCTTCTACGCCGACCTCGACCACCTGGTGCCGATCCTGGTCGCGATCGTCGTCGGCTCGGTCGTCGGTGTCGTCGGGGCGCAGCGGGTGCAGATGACCCAGATGCCCCAGCTCGTCGCGCTCTTCAACGGCGTCGGTGGTGGCGCGGCCGCCCTGGTCGCACTGCTGGAGCTCGGGGCGTTCGCCGAGGTCGACGGCGTCGGCGTCGGGGACTTCGCACTCGTCGCCACGGCGTTCACCGTCGTCGTCGGGTCGCTCGCCTTCTCGGGCTCGGTGGTCACCTTCGCCAAGCTGCAGGAGCTGATGACCTCGCGGCCGGTGCTCTTCCCCGGTCTCCCGATGGCGTTCGCCGGTGGCCTGCTGGCCGCCGTGGTCCTGTCGGTGCTCACCGTCACCGGACCGACGGTGTGGGTGGGCGTCGTCCTGCTCGTGCTCGGGCTCACGCTGGGCGTCCTGCTGGTGCTGCCCGTCGGCGGGGCCGACGTGCCGATCGTCATCTCGCTGCTCAACGCCGGCACCGGCCTGGCGGTCGCGGCCTCGGGCTACGTGCTCGGCAACACCGTCCTGCTCGTCGGCGGCACGCTCGTCGGCGCCTCCGGCACGTTCCTCACCCTGCTGATGGCCAAGGCGATGGGCCGCTCCGTGGGCCACGTGCTCTTCGGCGCCCTCAAGGGTGGTTCGACGCTCGGTGCCGGGGAGGCCTCGAACCGGCCGGTGAAGTCCGCGGGCCCCGAGGACGTCGCGATCCTGCTGGGGTACGCGTCCAAGGTGATCATCGTCCCCGGCTACGGGCTGGCGGTCGCGCAGGCGCAGCACACCCTGCGCGAGCTGGTCGACCTGCTCAGCTCTCGCGGCACCGCCGTCGACTACGCCATCCACCCGGTCGCGGGCCGGATGCCGGGCCACATGAACGTGCTGCTCGCCGAGGCGCAGGTGCCCTACGAGCAGCTCAAGGAGATGGATGACATCAACGGCGAGTTCAAGCAGACCGACGTCGTCCTCGTCGTCGGCGCAAACGACGTCGTGAACCCGGCCGCCAAGACCTCGCCCGGCGCGCCGATCTACGGCATGCCGATCCTCAACGCCGACGAGGCGCAGCAGGTGGTCTTCATGAAGCGTTCGATGCGGCCGGGCTTCGCCGGCATCGAGAACGAGCTGCTCTTCGACCCGCGGACCACGCTGCTCTTCGGCGACGCGAAGGACACGCTCGGCAAGCTGCTCGCGGCGGTCAAGGCGCTCTGAGCGGAGGGGCAGCGACGGCACGCACCGGCAAACCGGGCTGAACGGGCCCAGAATCGGGGGGATGCGCCGCCGTTTGCTGGTGGGAACCGTCGTGTGGAGTCCTCAGCCGGCGACGCCGTACAGCCGGTCGCCCGCGTCCCCCAGTCCGGGGACGATGTAGCCCTTCTCGTTGAGGCGCTCGTCCATCGCGGCGGTCACGACGGTGACCGGGATCTCGCGGGCGTCCAGGTCGGCGAGCTCCCGCTCGACCCGGTCGCAGCCCTCGGGCGCGGCAAGCAGCGTGATGGCGGTGATGTGGTCGGCGCCGCGGTCGGTGAGGAAGCGGATCGCGGCCGCCAGCGTGCCGCCGGTAGCCAGCATCGGGTCCAGCACGTAGCACTGGCGCCCGGACAGGTCCTCGGGCAGCCGCTCGGCGTAGGTCGAGGCCTCGAGCGTCTCCTCGTTGCGGATCATTCCGAGGAAGCCGACCTCGGCGGTCGGCAGCAGCCGCATCATCCCGTCGAGCATGCCGAGCCCGGCCCGCAGGATTGGCACCACCAAGGGCTTCGGGCTCGAGAGGCGTACGCCGTCCGCCGGGCTCACCGGCGTGGTCACCCGCACCGTGTCGACCCGCACGTCGCGGGTTGCCTCGTAGGCGAGCAGCGTCACCAGCTCGTCGGTCAGCCGTCGGAACGTCGCGGAGTCGGTGGTCTCCTCGCGCAGTGCGGTGAGCTTGTGGGCGACGAGCGGGTGGTCCACGACGTGGGTGCGCATGAGGCTGAACCTATCGGCCGGTCTGTCCACCACCCACCAAGCGTCCCGGAGTGGTGGGGGGCTCCTGGCCGTTCCCCTGTGGCGGCGCATCTGTCATCCTCAGGAGCGGGGACCTCCCGACGCCAGAGGAGCGTGCGATGTCGGACCAGGCCGAGGTGAACG
Organism: Nocardioides sp.; assembly: GCA_030698375.1. Lineage (GTDB taxonomy): Bacteria > Actinomycetota > Actinomycetes > Propionibacteriales > Nocardioidaceae > Nocardioides_A. The sequence goes on from JAUYLL010000044.1 coordinate 25,778, forward strand.
CCGAGGGCGTCGACTTCGCCGTGCTCGCCTACCGCGAGGAGGGCGTCTGGGAGCTCGAGGAGCTCGAGGACGAGGTGCTCGCCGACATCGAGACCATCGCCACCGAGCTCCGGCGGTGGCCCGGTGATCATGGTGCGATCGGCCTGATCTCCATCGACGAGGACTTCTTCGTCCTCGTGCGGGTGGCCGGTGCGCAGACCCGGCTGTTGCTGTCCGACGTCACCGCCGCCACCGACTGGCCGTTGGCACGCTCGGTCGTTGACGAGCTCGACGTACCGCTGCCCGAGGACGACGACGACCCCGAGCCCGCCGGCGACCCTGCGCTCCTCGACGACCTCGGCATCAGCGCCATGGCCCTCAGCGCACTGCTGGACGACGACGATCTCTACCCCGACGAGATGCTCAGCACGATCGCCGAGAAGCTCGGTTTCGGCCCGCGCTTCGACGACCTGGTCGGCCTGACCGTCGGCTGATCCCTGGTGACTACTCCTGCGGCCCGGTGGGCCGAGCCGATGCGGCGCGCGCTGGAGGAGGCCCGCGCGGCGCTCGCGACCGACGACGTGCCGGTCGGGGCCGTCGTGCTGGATGCGGACGGTGCGGTGCTCGCCGTCGGCCGGAACACGCGCGAGGCCGACCACGACCCCACCGGGCACGCCGAGATCGTGGCGCTGCGCGCTGCAGCCGCGGCACGGGGGGAGTGGCGTCTCGAGGGCTGCACCCTCGTCGTCACCCTCGAGCCGTGCACGATGTGCGCCGGCGCGCTCGTCCAGGCCCGGGTCGCCCGCCTGGTGTTCGGGGCGTACGACGACAAGGCCGGCGCCGCGGGCAGCCTCTGGGACGTCGTCCGCGACCGCCGGCTCCACCACCGCCCCGAGGTCGTCGCGGGCGTGCTCGCCGACGAGTCGGCCGCCCTGCTCCTGGAGTTCTTCGGCGACCGCCGCTGACCTTGGTGCCCGGATTCGGTCGGCGCGGCGCCGTTCTAGTAGCCTCTCCCGCGGTGGCGTGTCCGAGCGGCCTAAGGAGAACGCCTCGAAAGCGTTTGTTGGTGCAAGCCAACCGAGGGTTCAAATCCCTCCGCCACCGCCACGCGAAACGGCCTCTGATCTGCACAAACGCAGATCAGAGGCCGTTTCCGATCGGTTCACCCGGAGCCAACGGACAGTGGGCGAGGTGCTCGAGGGTCGCCAGCCGGGCGGCATCCGCGCCGGCGACGTACCGGTCAGCCGCTCGACCTCAGGGCAGACAGCAGCACTCTGAGCAGGATCACGCCGCTGGCAGCCAGGCTGACGTAGCCGAGCGCATCCAGCACCGACGTGGTCGGGGTGAGGTCCGGACCCCCCTCGATTGCGAGCAGCGCCACTGCGACGCCGCCGAGGGCTGAACCGACCAGCGCCAGGACCACCAGTCTGACCAGCGCGCCAACGAACGCGGTCTCCCGCGCGTCCATGGTGTGAGAGACCTGGAACCTCAGGCCGCCGCGCTCCGCAAGGAGTGCTAGGCGGTCGAGGTGTCGTGGAGCGTCGTGAAGGAGCGGAAGCAGTTCCATGAAGTCCTGGGCTGCCCGCTGCGGGAGCCTTGCGGTGGAGAGTTCGGACGAGACCGCCTTAACGCCCACGCGCTGGGCGGCCTCCAGAACGCGGTAGTCCGGCACCAGGGTGCGAAGCGTGCCCTCGAGCGTCACGAGCGCGCGGAACATCGTGGCCGTGCTGGGAGGGAGTCGAATCCCGTAGGCGGCGAAGATGGTGAGGAACTTGTTGATGGCCGCGGCTTCAGGGGCCGTGCCGGCGCTCAGGTGTTCGGCCATGAACCTCGCGAGCTCGTGGTCGAGGCGGAAGGTGTCGACGTCTCGGTCGACCTCGGCCACATCGGCGATCGCCTCGCGAAGCCGGCCCGGCTCACCGGTCTGCAGGGCTCCGAGAATGCTCCTGATGGAGGCCCGCTCGAAGGTGTCAAGGCGGCCTGCCGCGCCGAAGTCGAGCAGCCCTAGCCGGCCGTCGTCGAGCAGGAAGACGTTGCCCGGATGCGGGTCGGCGTGGAACGCCTCCCCGGCGAGCATCGGCTCCAGCTCGGCACGCACGAGGGCGTCGGCTAGCCGCTGTCGAGTGCCGCCGTCCTGGGAGCTGGTGATGGCCATCGTCCCGACGCTGGTCCCCTCCAGCAGCTCCATCGTCAACACCCTGGACGTCGAGAACTCCCGGTACACCGCATGCACGTGAACCTCGGGCATGCCGCGCATCGAGTGTGCGACGGCCTCGGCATTGTCCGCCTCCGTTCGGTAGTCCAGCTCCTTCCGCAGGCCACAGGCGATCTCGTCGGCGATCGCCACGACCCCGAAGGCCGACGCCCAATCGAATCGTGCCTCGGCAACGCGCGCCAGGCGCCGCACGATGGCCAGGTCGCGTTCCACGTGCTCCTGGATTCCCGGACGCTGCACCTTGACCGCCACGTGCTCACCGGTGACCAGCCTGGCAACGTGGACCTGGCCCAGGGAAGCGGCCGCTACCGGTGACCATTCGAACTCGGCGAAGACCTCTTCGACTCGCCTGCCGAGCTCGGCCTCGATCATCCGCCTCATAGCCGGCTCCTTCTCAGGGAGCGCGGTCTGCTGCAGCTTGGAGAGCTCAGCTGTCGCCCACAGGGGAAGGATGTCCACGCGCGTGGAGAGCACCTGGCCGACCTTGACGAAAATCCCGCCCGCCTCATCGAGGGCCTTGCGCAACGCAACGGGCCACAAGGGGTGCCCGCCGGGGCCTTCGTGGTCCACCCTGGAGGCCTCACCGACATGGTGCGCCGCGATCCGGGACACCAAGAAGATCCGGGTGAGGTTGCTGAACGACCGCCGCATGCTACGCAGCGGCCGCGGGAGGGAGGGTGCCACGATGACGTTCACGCCGGCGCGGGTGGAGCGGTCCATGGCAAGGTCGAGGATCATGATTGTCACCACGATGAACATCGCCGCAGAGGATGCCTCGGCGAGGAGCAACGCGCCGGATTCATGCTCGCCAATGAGTGCCTCTGCCGAGAACAGAGCCACGCTCGACGCAACGAGGGAGGCGAGGAGTGTCCCCCAGACGCTCAGGTGCTTCGCGCCGAGCAACTGGCGGGCCAGCAGGCCGAACAGCAGCAGCCACGGCACCAGGGACAAGGTGACGCCGAAGGACAGATGCATCGGCACTAACATGAGTGGACGCTAGTGCGCGACAGCAGCCTTGAGGTAGGGGCGGCGGCCACTATCACGAGAGCATGCCCTTGGGTAGAGTGCGTGGTTATTCTCACATCACCCCGGCTGAGGGGCACGACGCGATGAAGCTTCGAACGAGTGGACACGTGGGTGGCGTCGACGACACGGGGGTCGACGTGACGACCAGCAGCTCCCGGGTGGCCCTGCTGGCCGCCGTCGCCGCCGTCGCCCTGTGGTCCGCCAAGGCCGCGGTCATTGGCGTGTCCGGCCTCGGTCGCAACCCTGCTGAGGATGCGCTGTTCTTCCTGGGGCTGGCCGCGGCACTGGTGGGGTCAGCCGCACTGGGTGCGGCACGAGCGGCCGGTCGGTCGACAGTGACACGTGTCGCGGCTGCGGCAGCCGGCGTGCTCGCCCTGATTGTCGTTGCTGGGCTCACCCAGGCAGTGGTGGCGCTCGTTCAGCCATCCGACCCGAGCTGGGCGTGGGGTGAGCTGAACCTGTGGGTCGCCGCCCTCGCTCTGCTCACGGCGACTGCAGTCACATACCGTCGCCGGACAAAGAGCTAAAGCCCTGGACCACCCGTCTGGAGCCTTCAAACCGCGCGCTGGGCAGACAGAGTCCGACGGTGGGACGCTGGCGCGCATGGCCAACCCACTGGAACAGCTCGACCTGCACGAGCTTCGGCAACGCACCAGTCTGAAGTGGCGGACGCACCCACCGGACGTGCTGCCGTTGTGGGTGGCGGAGATGGATGCGGTGCTGGCCGAGCCGGTCGCGGAGACGCTGCGCGAGGCCATCGCCCGCGGCGACACCGGCTACCCGAGCGGGACGGCGTACGCCGAGGCGCTGGCGGACTTCGCGCAGCGGCGGTGGGGGTGGTCCGGGCTCGACGTCGCCCGGACCGCGCTCGTGCCGGACGTCATGCTCGGCATCGTCGAGGTGTTGAGGCTGGTCACCGAGCGTGGGGACACCGTCGTCGTGAGCTCGCCGGTCTACCCGCCGTTCTACGCCTTCGTCGGTCATGACGGTCGGCGGGTGGCCGAGGCGCCCCTGGGTCCCGACGGCCGGGTCGACCTGGCGGTGCTCGACGAGACGTTTGCCCGGGCGCGCACGCACGGTCGGGGTGCGGCGTACCTGATGAGCAACCCGCACAACCCGACCGGGGCGGTGCACTCCCGCGCGGAGCTCGAGGGCATCGCCGAGCTCGCCCGGCGCCACGGCGTCCGGGTCGTCTCCGACGAGATCCACGGTCCGCTCGTCCTGCCGGGTGCGAGCTTCACTCCGTACCTCAGCGTCGCCGGAGCGGAGGACGCGTTCGTGGTCACGTCCGCCTCGAAGGCCTGGAACCTGGCCGGGCTGAAGGCGGCGCTCGCCGTCGCCGGCCCGGAGGCGGCGGCGGACCTGGCGAACCTGCCCGAGGAGGTCGGCCACGGCGCGAGCCACCTGGGGATCCTGGCCCACACCGCGGCGCTGCGCGACGGCGAGCCGTGGCTGGACGAGTTGATCGCGGGGCTCGACGAGAACCGCACCCTCCTGGGCTCCCTGCTTGCCGAGCACCTCCCGGGGGTGCGGTGGAGCCCACCGGAGGGCACCTACCTCGCCTGGCTCGACTGCCGCGAGCTCGGCCTCGACGAGGGGGAGAACGCCGAGGGGCCGGGGACCGTCACCGACCTGGCCGGCCCCGCCCGGTTCTTCCTCGACGAGGCCCGGGTGGCGCTCAGCTCCGGGCACGTCTTCGGCACCGGAGGGTCGGGGCACGCCCGCCTGAACTTCGCGACCTCCCAGGCGATCCTCACCGAGGCCGTGACCCGGATGGGGCAGGCCCTGCGCGGGCGCTGAGCCGAGGGGGTACGGCCCCCTCTCGCGGGCGACGTCAGAGGGAGGCGGCGAGGGCGCGACAGGCGTCCTCGCACCGGCGGCACACCTCAGCGCACACCTTGCAGTGCTCGTGCATCTCGGCGTGCTGGGCGCACTCGTCGCCGCAGGCCTTGCACGCCGTCGCACACGCCTCGAGGATCGCCTTGGTGAGGGCCACGTCACGCCCGGTCTGTCGCGAGAGGACGTTCCCGGTGGCCGCGCAGATGTCGGCACAGTCCAGGTCCGTGCGGATGCACGCGGTGAGGTCGGCGACCATGTCCTCGCTCAGACAGGCATCGGCGCAGGCGGTGCAGACCTGGGCGCAGTCGAAGCACGCGGCGATGCACTCGGCGAGCTTGTCGCGGTCGATGCCACCGAGGTCCTTCGGGTAGGCGTCCAGCATCGTCTCGTGGGTCATGACTCCTCCAGGCACGACAGCGGGGCCGTCTGTGGCGACCACGTGGCGCCGTCGTGATACCCGGACGGGTACCCGCGCATCCGTGTCGCAACACGGATGTGCGCGCGCCGGCCGACGACGACCTCTGATGGCCAGGCGCCTCCGGAGATCGAAGGCCGAGCACGAGGCCTCGTCACCTCGGGGTCGGCCCCCTACGTTGGGCGAATGAGTCTCCCTCCCCCAGGTCCTGGTCGTACCGCCGTCGTGACGGGCGCCTCCGGTGGCATCGGCGCCGAGATCGCGCGTGAGCTGTCGAGCCGCGGGCACCACGTGACGCTGGTGGCCCGCTCGGTCGACAAGCTCGAGGCGCTGGCCGCCGAGCTCGGCGGGAACGCCGACGTGCTCCCGACCGACCTCGCCGACCGCGCCGCGCGCGCCGCGCTGCTCGGCCACATCACCGACGCGGGCCGCACGCCCGACGTGCTCGTCAACAACGCCGGCTTCTCCACCCTCGGGCCGGTGAGCGCGTCGGACCCCGAGGCCGAGATGGGGATGATCGAGGTCGACGTCGTCGCCGTGGCCGACCTGTGCAGCCGGTTCCTGCCGGGCATGGTCGAGCGCTGCCGCGGCGCGGTGCTCAACGTCGCCTCGACCGCGGCGTTTCAGCCGTTGCCCGGCCAGGCGGGCTACGGCGCCGGCAAGGCGTTCGTGCTCTCCTACACCCAGAGCCTTGCCACCGAGCTGCGCGGCAGCCGGGTGACCGCGACGGCACTGTGCCCGGGGCCGGTGCGCACGGCCTTCGGCGAGCGCGCCGGCTTCGCAGACGGGGACTTCGAGAGTTCGCTGCCCGGCGTGATGTGGGTCCCGGCGGACGAGGTCGCCCGGGTCGGCGTCGAGGGGATGGCGAAGGGCCGCGCCGTCGCGATCCCCGGGATGGTCAACCGGGTGGGAGCCGCCTTCGCGCAGGTCGCGCCCCGCAGCCTGCTGCTGCCCGTGCTGGCGCGGGTGCACCCCGGCCTGCGCTGACGGGTGAGGGTGTTCGCGGGATGGCTGACGGGTATGGGTGAGGCATGGAGACCAACGAAATCATCGTGCTCGTCGTGATCATCGCCGTCGTGCTGGCTCTGATCGCCGTCGCTGCCGTGATCATGCGGCGCCGCCGGGCCGAGAAGCACCGCACGCAGGCTGGCGAGCTCCGCCAGCAGGCGGCCGCCGAGTCCGTCGAGGTGAAGGAGCAGGAGAGGGTGGCCGCGAAGGCCGATGCCGAGGCGCGTGAGGCGCGCGCCCGCGCTGACGCCGCAGCGGCCGACGCGGAGGAGCGTGAGACTCGGGCGCAGGAGACCGCCCACGAGGCCGCGACGCGTCGCGAGGACGTCGGGTCCAAGATCAACGAGGCCGACCGCCTCGACCCCGACACCGGGCGCCGCCGCTCTGGTGGCGACCACGCGTCGAAGGACACCGACGCGGACCGCGGGTCGCACGACTCCGACGCCGACCGTGCGTCGTACGACACCCGTGGGGACCGTGCGTCCCACGACAACCGCGCGGATCAGTCGACGCAGGGCACCACCGCCGAGCTCGACTCGGATGCCGACGGCGGCCAGCACCGCGCCTGATCGGTCGCTCGACCCACCACGCTCGATCCACCACCGCCGTACGTCGACCCGCCCGGTCGGCGTGCGGCGGTGTGCGTCGCAGGGGCAGCGCCGGCCGCAGCCTCGGCATTCGGCGCTATCATCGGCGCATGCCGATGATAAGCGACACTGACAGACTCGCCCCCGCCGCGTGCCTGTTCCGCGGCTTCGCGGACCCGACCCGGCTGGCGATCGTCCAGCTGCTCGCGGAGTCCGACCTGCGCGTGGTGGACCTGACCGCCCGCCTCGGCCTGGCGCAGAGCACGGTCTCCCAGCACCTCGCGTGCCTGCGCGACTGCGGACTGGTGGCGGTGCGACCGGAGGGCCGGGCATCGGTGTACTCCGTGGCCGAGCCCGACGCCGTACGCGGACTGCTCGCGGCCGCCGAGGTCCTGCTGGCCAGCACCGGAGAAGCCGTGGCCCTCTGCGCCACGTACGGCGCCCCGCAGGCCCCGGCAGCCCGGTGAGCGCGCACATCCACCCGGCCCCGCTGAGCACCACCGACCGCGCGCGGCTGGGGCGCCGGGCCCGGCTCCTGGCGGCCACCTCGGTGGGCTACAACACGCTCGAGGCGGTCGTCGCGGTGGCTGCCGGCGTCGTCGCCGGCTCGATCGCGCTGCTGGGCTTCGGGCTCGACTCGATGGTCGAGGTCTCCAGCGGGCTGATCGTGCTCTGGCAGTTCCGCCACGCGCTGCCCGAGTCGCGGGAGCGGGTCGCGCTGCGGCTCATGGCCCTCGCATTCTTCGGGCTCGCCGCGTTCATCGGCGTCGAGTCGGTGCGGGCACTGTTCTCCGGTCACGAGGCCGCGCACTCCACCGTGGGCATCGTGCTCGCCTCGGTCTCGGTCGTGGTGATGCCGGTGCTCTCGTGGGCGCAGCGCCGCACCGGGCGGCAGTTGGGGTCGCGTGCCGTGGAGGCCGACGGCACCCAGACCCTGCTGTGCACCTATCTGTCCGCGGCGGTGCTGGCCGGGCTGGTCCTCAACAGCGCCCTCGGCTGGTGGTGGGCCGATCCGCTGGCTGGCCTCGTCATCGCGGTGGTCGCCCTCCGCGAGGGTCGGGAGGCCTGGCGGGGCGAGGAGTGCGGCTGCGCGGGGTGATCGGCCCCCGGGCCGGCCCGGGGGGTGCGTAGGCTCGCCGGGTGTCCGCCGTACCGGCCGTTCCGGCCTTCTCCTCGCCCGACGACGTCGCCACCCGTCTGGAGGCGGTCGGCTACCTGACCGACGCCGCCACGGCGACGACGGTCTACCTCGCCGCCGTCCTCGGCAAGCCGCTGCTGCTCGAGGGGCCTGCCGGCGTCGGCAAGACCGAGCTGGCCAAGGCGGTCGCGACGGCGACGCAGTCCGAGCTGGTCCGCCTGCAGTGCTACGAGGGTCTCGACGAGGCCCGCGCGCTGTACGAGTGGAACTACAAGAAGCAGTTGCTGCGCATCCAGGCCGGCGCGGGCGACGGCAGCGGCGACTGGGACGCCGTGCACGACGACATTTTCACCGAGGAGTTCCTCCTCACCCGCCCCCTGCTGACCGCGATCCGGCGCGAGGAGCCGACGGTCCTGCTCGTCGACGAGGTCGACAAGACCGACGTCGAGGTCGAGGGCCTGCTGCTCGAGGTGCTCAGCGACTTCCAGGTGACCATCCCCGAGATGGGCACGATCACCGCGGTGCGGAGGCCCTTCGTGGTGCTCACCTCCAACGCCACCCGCGAGCTGTCCGAGGCGATCAAGCGCCGCTGCCTCTACCTGCACCTCGACTACCCCGACGCCGAGCGCGAGCGCGCCATCATCACGTCCCGGGTCCCGGGGATCGCCGCCACGCTGGCCGACCAGCTCGTGCGGATGGTGGCCACCCTGCGCGACCTGGAGCTGAAGAAGTCGCCGTCGATCGCCGAGTCGGTCGACTGGGCCGAGACCTTGATCGCGCTGGGGGTCGACGACCTCGACGACGACGCGGTACGCCGGACCCTCGGCGTGGTCCTCAAGCACGCCTCCGACCACGCCCGGGTCACCCGCGAGCTCAAGCTGGACCGGGTCTGAGGCAGCCATGGCCCTGCTGGAACGGCACGTCGACTTCGTCGAGGCGCTGCGCCGCGCCGGGCTTCCGGTGTCGCTGGCCGAGGACCTCGACGCCGTCCGGGCGCTGACCGCCCTCGACCTCACCGACCGCGAGGCCGTCCGCACGGCGTACGCCGCCACGGTCGTCAAGCGCCCGGCGCACCGGCAGGCCTTCGACACCCTCTTCGACCTGTGGTTCCCGGCGGTGCGCGGGGGACCCCGCCTGGGTGAGGACCCCGAGGCCGAGCCCGACGGGGAGGGCGGACCCGAGGCCGATGCCGGGCACGTCGTCACCGACGACGGACAGGCGTTGGCCGACTTCCGCGACCGGCTGGCCGGCGAGCTCGAGAAGGGGGCCCAGGCCGATCTCGCGGCCCTCGCCCAGGAGGCCGTGGGCCGGTTCGGCCCCGTGCGTGGCCGCACCCCCGGGCAGCAGACCTGGTCGTCGTACAACGTGATGTCGCGGGTGCAGCCCGACACGCTGATCGAACAGCTCCTCGACGCGCTGTCCCGCCGGTTCGACGACGACCGCGAGGGTGTCGTGCGGGAGCGGGCGCTGGAGGGGGCGCGCCGTCGGTTCACCGCGTTGGTGGAGGCCGAGGTGCGGCGGCTGACCGCCGAGGAGCGCGGTGAGGAGCACGTCGCCAAGCACGCCGTGCGGCCACCGGTCGAGCAGATCGACTTCCTGCGGGCTCGGCGGGTCGACCTCGACGCGATGCGCCGCGAGATCTACCCGCTCGCGCGCCGACTGGCCGCGCGGCTGGCCCGCGACCACCACTCCGCGCGCCGCGGACAGCTGGACTTCCGGCGCACGGTGCGGGCCTCCGTCGGCACCGGCGGCGTCCCGATCGTCACGCACCACCGCCCCCGCCGGCCGCACAAGCCCGAGCTGGTCGTGCTCTGCGACATCTCCGGGTCGGTGGCGCCCTTCGCGCAGTTCACCCTGGCGCTCGTCTTCGCGCTGCGCGAGCAGTTCACCAAGGTGCGCGCGTTCACCTTCATCGACGCCGTCACCGAGGTCAGCGACGTGTTCCGTCCCGGCGCGGACCTGGGGGAGACGATGACGGAGCTCGCCGCCAGCGCCCGGCACGCCGCCCTGTGGGGCCGGACCTCCTACGGTCGCGCCCTCACCCAGTTCGTCGAGAAGTACCCCGACGCGATCACCCCCCGGACCTCCCTGCTGATCCTGGGTGACGCCCGCAGCAACTACGGCGACCTCGGCCTCCCGCACCTGCGGACGATGGTCGGCGCCGCCAAGCACGCGTGGTTGATCAACCCGGAGTCCAAGGCGATGTGGGACACCGGCGACTCCGCGGTCAGCGCCTTCGCCGAGGTCCTGCCCGTCGTCGAGTGCCGCAACCTGGCCCAGCTCTCGGAGTTCGTGCACGACCTGGCGTGACCCGCGTGCTGCCGGGTCGCCGTACGGGTGGGTAACCATCGCGCGGCGGCCTCGTTGGACCTTGGTGTCCGCTGTGCGAAGGAGTCCTGTGATGTCGCGTGCCCGTCGTCTGACGGCGTCCCTGGTCGGCCTCGTGCTGGCCGCCACCCTCGTGCCGGGCGGGACCTCGCCCGCCGCGGCCTCCACCGTGCAGCAGGGTGACGAGGGCACCGCCCCGTTCGTCTTCGTCGGGAACAACTGGGACGGCACCGCCGACGTGATCCGTCCCGGCACCTTCCGCCGCGTCGCCCGGATCAACATCATCCCGGACCGGGAGGAGCGGATGGCCGAGATCGCGCTCAACCCGGTCCGCCTCGGCTACTACATCGCCATCAAGTTCCTCATCGGCGAGGGCAACGAGCAGTACGTCGACGACATGTACACCAGCAACGACGGACGGCTGCTCGTCGTGTCGCGGCCCAGCTTCGCCGACGTCGTCGCGATCAGCCTGAAGACCAAGAAGATCGTCTGGCGCTTCCCGGTCGCCGGCCAGCGCTCGGACCACATGGCGGTCTCCCCGGACGGCGAGCACGTCGCGGTCTCGGCCTCGACCGGCAACGTCGTGCACGTCCTCGACATCGCCACCGGCAAGGAGGTCCGCCAGCTGCCGTCGGGCGACTCCCCGCACGAGAACATCTACTCCGCCGACGGCAAGCGGCTCTTCCACGCCAGCATCGGCTACGTCTACACGCCGCTGGACCAGGAGGGGGAGCTCCTCGACTCCACCAAGGGCGAGCGCGTCCTCCAGGTCTTCAACACCCGCACCGGCAAGCCGATCGAGGTGATCCCGGTGAAGGAGAAGCTGCGTGAGGCCGGCCTCGGCAACCTCTCCTCGGCCGTGCGGCCGATGACGCTCTCGCCGAACGAGCGGTTCATCTACTTCCAGGTCTCCTTCTTCCACGGGTTCCTCGAGTACGACCGCAAGAAGAAGAAGATCACCCGGGTGAAGCGGCTGCCCAACCGTGTGCCGGACATGCCGCGCGAGCTCTACGTGCTCGACTCCGCCCATCACGGCATCGCGTTGAACCCGCGCGGGACCAAGCTCTGCGTCGCCGGCACGATGTCGGACTACGTCGCCATGGTCGGCCGCAAGCGGCTGCGCACCCGCAAGGTCCACGTGCGCGAGGACGGCAAGCCCTACTGGGTGACGCCGAGCGCCAACGGCAAGCACTGCTACATCTCCTGGTCGGGCACCGACGAGGTCTCCAAGATCTCCTACCGCACCGGCAAGATCGTCAAGACCACCAAGGTCGGCTACCACCCCCAGCGCGTCCGCAACGGGTTCATCCGCAAGGGGCTCGTCAAGGGGCTGCGCGGCTGAGGGGGCCGAAAGTCACTACACGTGTAGTGACTTTCAGGTTCTGGGGCCTCGCAGAGGGGTCGAACCTGGAGTTTCCTGTACACGCATCCGGCCGGCTCGGCGTACGAACGATCAGCGGCCGTCCAGGACCGCCGGCAGGGAGACCCAGCCGCGGGTGAACGCGCTGTGCAGCCGCTGGCCGGCCGCGACGTCGGCGCTGATTCGGGGGTACGCCGAGAGCAGCTCCTCGAGCGTGACCCGGGTCATCAGCCGGGCGAGGTGGTTGCCGATGCAGAAGTGCGGTCCGCTGGCGAAGCCGAGGTGCCGCGGGTGCGTGCGGCGTACGTCGAGCTCCGCCGCCGTGGGCCCGAACTCGCGCTCGTCGCGGTTGGCCGCGCCGTAGAGCAGCAGGACCTTCTCCCCCTCGGCGACCGGGACGCCGGCGATCTCGGTGTCGCGGGTGGCGGTGCGCGCAAGTCCCTGCACCGAGCTCTCCAGCCGGAGCATCTCCGGCACGGCGGTCCCGAGGGCGCACGGCTCGTCGAGCAGCAGCTGGCGCTGACCGGGGTGCTCGTCCAGCAGCGGGACCGCGCTGGAGATGAGGTTGGCGGTGGTGTCGGTGCCCCCGGCGACCATGACGAAACAGAAGCCGAGGATGTCCCAGTCGCTGAGCGTGGCGCCGTCCTGCTCGGCGTGCACGAGCGCGCTGATGAGGTCGTCGCGCGACTCGGTACGGCGACGCGCGATGAGGTCGCCGAAGTACTCGAACATCTCCGCGACCGCGTCGGCACCCTGGAGGCGACCGACGTCGAAGCCGTCGTCCTGGAGCTGGACCAGCGCCGCCACCCAGGGCCCGAACCGCGTGCGGTCGGACTCGGGAACTCCGAGCAGCTCCGCGAGGACCCAGGTCGGGACGTGCTGGGAGAGGTCGCGGTGCAGGTCGGGAACGCGTCCGTCGGCGCGGGCGTCACCGAGCTCGCCGACGCGGGTGTGCACGAAGCGCCGGACCCGGGGCTCGAGGTCGAGCACCCGCCGCGGCGTGAACCCCTTGGCGATCAGTGCCCGTAGCTCGGTCTGACGCGGCGGGTCCATCATCACGATGGTCGGGGCGAGCCCCAGCCGCTCGATCTCGTCGGGGTAGAAGGTCAGGCCCTGCGCGGAGGAGAAGGTGGCGGGGTCGCGGACGACGTCCCACACGTCGGCGAACCGGGAGACGACGAGGAACGGCGGGGCGCCGGGCACCTCGTGGCGGTGGACCGGGTCCTCGTCGCGCAGTCGTCGGTAGGCCGGGTAGGGGTCGGCCTGGAAGGCGGGGTCGAACGGGTCGTAGACCGCCGGGCCACGTTGCGTCGCGGTAGTGGTCATCAGGGGTCCTTCCGGCCGGGAGCCTCGAGTATCGGGAACCGCGGCCGGAATGTCACGGCCCGGCGTGAAACGCTCCTGCGTCAGCGGCGCGGGAGCCAGGTGTCGAGCCGGTCGAGCGCCGCGGTGATCTCCTCGGCACTGCCGGCGAACGACATCCGGACGAACCGGTTGCCGACGGCCGTGTCGAAGTCGATGCCCGGCGCGGTGGCCACGCCGGTCTCGGCCAGCAACGTGCGGCAGAACCCCATCGAGTCGTCGGTCAGGTGGCCCATGTCGGCGTAGACGTAGAACGCGCCGTCGGCCGGGGCGAGCCGGTCGATGCCGAGTCGCGGCAATCCCTCGAGCAGGAGGTCGCGATTGGTGGCGTAGCGGGCCACGTGCCCGTCGCACTCGGCGTACGAGGCGGTCTCGAACGCCGCGAGCGCGGCGAGTTGGGAGAGCACCGGAGGGCAGATCGTGAAGTTGCCGGCCAGGACGTCGACCGCCCGGCGCAGGTCGGCCGGCACCAGCATCCAGCCGATCCGCCACCCGGTCATCGAGAAGTACTTCGAGAACGAGCTGAAGACCACACCGGTGCGCGAGGTCTCCCATGCCGACGCCCGGGCGGGCGCGTCACCGGCCGGGTCGGCGTACTCGATGCCGTGGTAGATCTCATCGCTGATCAGGCGTACGCCGCGCTCCTCGCACCAGCGCGCCAGCGCGGCGAGCTCCTCGGGCAGCAGCATCGTCCCGGTGGGGTTGGCGGGGCTGGCGACGACGAGCCCGTCGATCGACCCGAGCTCCTCGAGCTGGGCGACCGTGGGCTGGAAGCGGGTCTCGGGCCCGCAGTCGAACTCGACGACCTCGCAGCCCAGGGCGGTGAGGACGTTCCGGTAGCAGGGGTAGCCCGGGCGGGCGATCGCCACGCGGGCGCCGACCTCGAAGGCGGCAAGGAAGGCCAGCAGGAACCCGCCGGAGGACCCGGTGGTGACCACGACGTCGTCGGCGTCGATCGCGAGGCCGTAGGTGCGGCGGTGGTGCCCGGCGATGGCCTCGCGCAGCTCGGGGATGCCGGTGGCGACCGTGTAGCCGAGCAGGCTCTCGTCGAGCGCCCGTTTCGCCGCCTCCCGCACCGGCACCGGGGCCGGGGTGGAGGGCTGCCCGGCGACCAGGTTGAGCACGTCGCCGTGGGTCCGTTCGCGCTGACCGGCCGCCGCGAGCAGGTCCATCACGTGGAACGGCGGCACCGCTGCCCGCGACGCCGCCGCGAACCGTCGTACGTCATCGGTCATGGCTGCAGCCTGTCAGGCGGTTCGGGTCGCGTCAGCGCGGATGCGGGGACAGGTTCTTCGGGTTTTCGGGGCGTGGAACGTGTACGAACCACGAAAGTCACTACACGTGTAGTGACTTTCGACCCCCTCAGAGCACTCCACCGGCGGCGCGGGCGCCGGCACGGCGGCCGAAGTACGACCCCTCGCCGAGCTGGGTGCCGGACGCGTAGCCCTGGGAGTCCTGGGCGAGGTTGGAGGCGCAGGAGCCGGCGGCGAAGAGGCCGGGGACGACACTGCCGTCCTCGCGCAGCACCTCGCCGTCGACGGAGGTCGCGAGACCACCGACGGTGAACCCGGCGTAGAGCGCCTTGCCCAGCGTGAGGTCGAAGGCGCCCCACGGGCCCTGGTCCTGCGGCGCGAGCCAGTCGGGGTGCTTGTGGAAGTCCGGGTCCTCGCCCTTGGCCGCGTGCTCGTTGTAGCGCTCGAGCGTGGCCGCCAGCGACCCGGATGGCAGGCCGAGCCCTTCCTCCATCTCCGCGACGCTCTCCCAGCCGTCGATGAACGGGGTGAGCGGGAACTTCGGGTGCTCGATGTGCTCGGAGTCGACGATGAGGTACGCGGCCGCGTCCGGCTGGTCGAGCACGAAGCCCGAGGTGCGCGAGTGGTAGGAGTCCTCGGCCACGAAACGCTCGCCGCGCTTGTTGACGATGATCCCCTTGAGCAGCGAGGACGGCGGGTAGAACGCCACGGTCACGAACGCCTGGTCCATGTGCTTGGTCGCACCACCGACCGAGGTCCCGAGGCGGATCCCCAGCCCGTCGTCGTACGTCGAGCCGAGGACGAACGGCTTCTCGGCCAGGTGGGGGGTGTGCTCGGCGACCATGTCGGTGTTCATCACGAACCCGCCCGCGGCCAGCACGACGGACCCGGCGCGGAGGTAGCCGGTCTCCTGAAACCGCTTCCAGCGCACGCCGACGACCGCGCCGTCACCCTCGGCCGAGTCGTCGACCACGAGCGCCACCGCGCCGGTCTCGTAGCGGACCTCGGCGCCGAGGTCGGCGCAGCGCTTGACCAGCAGGTCGATGACCATGGCGGCGCCCTCGGTGTCGCCGGGCACGGGCACCTTGTGGCCGCGCGGGGCCGGGACGGCCTGCTCGCGGTAGGGCCAGACCTTCTCGTTGCCGGTGTACATCAGCCCCTCGGTGCCGGGCTGGATGACCGCCTTCTCGGGGTAGTAGCTGCGCTCGAACTCGAAGCCGAGCCCCTCGAGCCAGTCGAAGTGCGTCACCGAGTCCTCGCAGTAGGCGCGGATCTTCTCAGGCTCGGGGTCGCGGGAGACGGCGGTCAGGTACTTCGCCATCTCCTCCGCGGTGTCCTGGTGGCCCGTTGCCTGCTGGACCGCCGTACCGCCGCCGAGGTAGAAGTGGCCGCCCGCCATGCAGGTGGTGCCCCCGGGGGCGGCGGCCCGCTCGAGGACCAGCACCCGGCTCCCGCGCTCGGCGGCCTGCACCGCGGCGCACCCGCCGGCGATGCCGAACCCGACCACGAGCACGTCGACCTCGTCGCTCCAGGCGGTGACGGACGAGAGCGGGACGGTTTCCGGGACGGCGGTGCCGGCGGACGTGACAGGGGTCTCAGCCATGTCAGGAGGGTAGGACGCCACCCAGAACTAGAACAAGTTCTCGTCTCACTCGCGGGGGCGCTCGCCTCACGCCGTCGTACGCCGGTCAACCGGCGCGGGGTGCGTCAGCAGGTCGCCTCGTCGGCCGGCACCTTGATCGAGCGCTTGGCCCGGGGCAGCTGATTCAGGCGGTTGCCGACGAGCACGGTGACGCCGGGGCCGAGCCGGTCCCCCTCGACGACCTCGACCCGCCGACCGAGGTGGCGCGCGACCAGCCGGGCCGCGGGGTCCTCGACATTGGGGGAGATGACCCGTGCCCGGCGCACCTTCTCGCCCTCCGGGGCGTTCCCGAGGGCCCCGGGGCGGAAGCCGCGACGCTCGAGCAGGGTCAGCACGCGACCGGCCTGACCGGCCCGGTCGCCGGCGTTGTAGACGCTGACGACGACGTCGCGGGTCCGCACGACCTGGGGCTCGCTGGGTGTCGGGGTGCAGGTCGGCGCGGCGACGGATTCGTCGCTCGCGGGGCCTGGCTCGGGGAAGAGGGCGTTCCAACCCCACATCGCACCCAGCACGAGGATGCCGCTGAGCACCAGCAGGGTGACGCCGGAGACGACGCTGCGACGATCCACGACCGCCTCAGCCCGCCATGGTGTGGACGCGGGCGTGCAGGACGTGGCGTTGCTGGAGCGCGGCGCGCAGGGCCCGGTGCAGGCCGTCCTCGAGGTAGAGCTCGTGGCGCCACTCGACGACGTGGGCGAAGAGGTCGCCGAAGAAGGTGGAGTCCTCGTCGAGCAGTGCGGCGAGCTGCAGCGTGTCCTTGGTGGTGACCAGCTCGTCGAGACGCACGGCGCGCGGCGGGAGGTCGGCCCAGCCCCGGGGCGTGAGCCCGTGGTCGGGGTAGGGCCGGCCGTCGCCGACGCGCTTGAAGATCACGGTGCCCGAGCATAGACGGCCTGGTCTTGACCCTTTCGAGGCCCGCCGCCTACCGTCGCAGGAAAACGAGAACACGTTCCAGATCGGAGCGTGTCGTCCCAAGGAGCAGGCATGGCAGCAGACCCGATCGGCGAGCAGTACGACGTCGAGCAGATCCGGGCGTTGAAGTACCGCTACCTGCGCCACCTCGACCTCAAGCAGTGGGAGGAGTTCGCCGAGGTCTTCGTGCCCGAGGCGACCGGGGCCTACGCCGGCCTCGACTTCGGTGACCGCGACGCCCTGGTGTCGTACATGCGCGAGAACATGGGGCCCGGCCTCATCAGCATGCACCACGTCCACCACCCCGAGATCACCATCGGCGTCGACGGTGACCCCGACCGGGCCCGCGGCACCTGGTACCTCGAGGACAAGGTCCTCGTGCCCGAGTACGACTTCGTGCTCGAGGGCGCGGCCTTCTACGACGACGTCTACGTGCGCACCGCCGACGGCTGGCGGGTGGCCCACACCGGCTACCGCCGGACCTATGAGGTCTCTTACACGATGAGCTCGATCCAGAACTACAAGCTCAAGCTCGGGACGGCGTACGACGGGCGCGCCCGTGTCTGATCAACCCTTCGACGAGCTCGGGCGCATCGCCTTCCTCCTGTGGCCGCCCGCTCCCGGCGACGCCGACGGGGTGCTGGCGTGGCTGCGGGAGGACGCGCCGGCCGCGCTCGACCAGGCGGGGGCGGGGCTGCTGCAGATGAACCTCGACGACGCCGACGTCGCCGCGGCCCAGCTGCGGTTGAGCACCTTCGAGGAGCCGGTGCGGGCGGCGGTCTTCGCCACCCTGGACCCCCGTGCGGTCTCCGAGGTCCTCGCGCTGCTGCGCGGGCACGCCGGACGTGTGGAGGGGTGGGAGGTCGCGACCACCGAGCCTCTCGTCCCGCCGGCCGGTGCTGCCGGCCAGCGTGCCGAGGGCCTGGCCAACGTGGCGCTGATCCGCCGGCGGGCCGACATCGACGATGCGGAGTTCGTGCGGCGCTGGCAGGGCGACCACACCGAGGTCGCCATCCGGACCCAGTCCACGACTGGCTACGCCCAGCACCGCGTGGTCCGCGGCCTCGAGCCCGGGACACCCGTCGTGCACGCGATCGTGGAGGAGACCTTCCCGCTCGCAGCGATGACCGACCTGCACGAGTTCTACGGCTCCGGGGGCGACGACGAGGAGCTCGGGCGCCGGATGCGGGAGATGATGGAGAGCGTCGCGCGGTTCGCCGACGACAGCCGGATCGACGTCGTGCCCAGCAGCCGCTACGTCTTCGCGTAGGCTCCCGCAGCGAAGACGCTCACACCGTGAGCCCCCAGATCGAGAGGAACTCTATGACCAAGCGCGAGCTTGCTGAGGCCATTGCGGCCGCCCACCCCGACCTGAACCAGACGACCGCTGCGGCAGTCGTCGAGACGGTCATCGAGACGGTGACCTCCAAGGTCGCGGCCGGCGAGGACGTCAGCCTGGCCGGGTTCGGCACCTTCGAGCGTCGCGAGCGGTCCGCCCGGACCGGCCGCAACCCGCAGACCGGCGAGAGCATCGACATCGCCGCCAGCCAGGCCCCCGCGTTCAAGCCCGCCGCTGCGTTCAAGCGCGCCGTCGCCGGCTGATCCGCGCTCCGGGGCGCGGCACCTGCGTGCCGACGCCCCGGAGCACCCGGGCTTCTCCGTGACCCAGCACCACACCCCTGAACCCGCCGTGACCACGCCGGCCGGGTCCCCGCCGCTGCGCGACACCCGCCAGCGTCGGGCGGTCGCTGCCGCCCTCGACGCCAGCGACGAGTTCCGCTCGGCCCAGGACCTCCACCAGTTGGTCCGCGACAGCGGCGAGCGCGTCGGCCTGGCGACCGTCTACCGCGCCCTCCAGGCGATGGTCGACGCAGGCGAGGTCGACGTCGTCCGGTCCGAGGCCGGGGAGGCGCAGTACCGCCGGTGCGACGTCGCGCACCACCACCACCACCTCATCTGCCGCGGGTGCGGCAAGGCGGTCGAGGTCGAGGGGCCCGCGTTCGAGGAGTGGGCCGACGCGGTGGCCCGGCAGCACGGCTTCGTCGACGTCCGGCACACCCTCGAGCTCACCGGAACCTGCGCCGACTGCCGCCGGGCCGGCGGCGCGGGCTGAGGCCCGAGATCCCCAGTCCACGCGCCGACCGCGACGGCGTGCGCGACCCCCTCAGCCCTGGCGGGCCTTGAGCCGCGGGTTCTGCTTGTTGATCACGTAGGTCCGCCCGCGTCGGCGGACGACCTGCGAGCCTGGCTGCGACTTCAGCGAGCGCAGCGAGTTGCGCACCTTCATCTCGTACCTCCTCTCGAGGGATCGACGGCGAGCCCGGTGTCGGGCTCGGGCTCAGAGGCGGTCGGGGTCGACCAGGCCACGCTGGACGGCGCGCACCAGACGTCGCGGGACCAGGTGTGTGCGGCCGGCGACGGTGACCGGGACCAGGGCGGTCGGGGTGGTCTTCCACTGCGACCGGCGGTGCCGCGTGTTGCTCCGCGAGGTGCGCCGCTTCGGGACCGCCATCTCAGGCCGCCCCCCGGATCGCGCCGAGCCACGGTTCGAGGCCGTCCTCGTCGGTCTCCCAGAACATCCCGCGCCGAGCCACCTCGGAGTCGGTCAGCAGGCAGCGCTCGAAGGTGTCGGCCAGCTGGCGACGCCGGCGTCGCGACTCGCTCTCCACGCCGGTGACGACGATCCGGGTGAGCGGGGAGCGGGTCCCCCAGGGCACGCCCGAGCCGACGCTGAGCTGGCCGCCGGCGCCCTCCCACACGCCCACGTCCGCCGGCCGCGTCGGCAGCCAGAAGCAGCCTCGGGAGCGACGGGGGCCGCCGCCGAGGACCTCGATGTGGTCGAGGAGCCGCTCCGGGTGGAGCGGACGCTCCGAGCGCAGCTCCGCGACCCACACGTGGTCGGAGTGCACCGCCGGGATCGGGCCCTCGCGGACGACGTCGACCCAGGCCTCGGTGCGGCCGTGGTCGTGGACCCCGCGCAGTACGGCGGAGGTGTCGACCTGCGTGGGGTCGGTGAGCGCGATCCCGGGGCGCGCGAGCGCCGCCAGCAGGTCGGCGCCGGGGTCGTCGAGGTCGTCGACGGCGACCACCACGTCGGCGTACTCGACCAGGGAGGAGACGGTCTCGGCCACCCCTCGGCGGTCCCCGAGGCCCGTGTGGAGGCCGCGCTCCTCGAGGAGGTCGTCGCCGAGCAGGTCCTCCAGGACCTGCGGTCCGGGGACGGCGGCGAGCACCGCGTGGATCGCGACGCTCGGTGCTGCCTGCGGGTCGTGGGCGAGGACCCGGCAGACCTGGAAGGCCTCGGCGGCCAGCGGCAGGTGCGCCACGACGGCCCGCCAGCGACCCGAGGACGCCAACCGCTCCAGCGTCGGGACGACGTCCTCGCGCAGCGCACAGCTCACGCAGGCGTGCTCGAGGTCGTGGTAGACGTGCTCGACCACCCCCGAGGCGTCGCTGACCAGTCGGGTCAGCCGTTGCTCGGCCACGTCGAGGCGGTGCTCGACGACGACTGCCTGGGGGAGGTCCCACTGCAGGCCGACGGTGGTGGCGGCCATGGCACCGGAGTCGATGCCGGTGACCAGGACGACGGGCGTGCGCGCGCTCACGACCCGCTCCCGTAGCGACGACGAAAGCGGTCCACGCGGCCCTCGCTGTCCATGACCCGGGCCGTGCCCGTCCAGAACGGGTGGCTGTCACTGGTGGTGTCGACGTCGAGCACCGGGTAGGTCCGTCCGTCGACCTCGATGCTGCCGGTCGTGCGCGAGGCGTCGAGGGTCGAGCGGGTCAGGAAGCAGGTCCCGGTGCCCCGGTCGCGGAACACGACCGGGGCGTAGGAGGGGTGCAGGTTCTTCTTCATGGGCCTTCCTGGGCTAGAGTTGAGAATGATTCTCAGTCTACATAGTCCCCGATCTCGAGGAGCACCCGTGGCACGCACCTGCCAGGTGACCGGCGCCGTACCCGGCTTCGGACACCACGTCTCGCACTCCCACCGCCGCACCAAGCGACGCTTTGACGTCAACGTCCAGCGCAAGCGCTACTGGGTGCCGAGCCTGGCGCGGCACGTGACCCTCACCGTCAGTGCCCGCGGCATCAAGACCATCGACCAGCGCGGGATCGAGGCCGTGGTGGCCGACGTCCGGGCGCGCGGGGGGCGGCTCTGATGGCGCGCCGAGGCAACGAGCTGCGACCGATCATCAAGCTCCGGTCCACCGCGGGGACGGGATTCACCTACGTGACCCGCAAGAACCGGCGCAACGACCCGGACCGGATGGTGCTGCGCAAGTTCGACCCGAAGGTCCGCCGCCACGTCGAGTTCAAGGAGGAGCGCTGATGGCCAAGAAGTCGAAGATCGTCGCCAACGACCGTCGCCGGGAGGTCGTGGCGCGGTACGCCGAGCGCCGGGCCGAGCTGCGCCGCGTCAGCCGGGACACGGGGCTGTCGCTCGAGGAGCGGATGGCCGCCTCCCGGGCCCTCTCGCGCCTGCCCCGCGACTCCGCCGCCGTGCGGGTGCGCAACCGGGACCAGGTCGACGGGCGTCCGCGCGGGTACCTCCGCAAGGCGGGGCTGTCCCGGGTGTCCTTCCGCAAGGCCGCTCACGCCGGCGAACTCCCCGGCATCCAGAAGTCCAGCTGGTAGCGCCCCCGGCCTACACTCCCGGCATCGACGCCCAGCCCATCCTCGACGGTGACCTCGCGACCGCGCGCCGGCGCCTGGCCGCCCTCCACGCCGCCCTGCGCGACGAGGGCAAGGGGTCGCTCGAGGCGCTGCGGGTCCTGGCCGACGGTCCGGCCCTCACCGCGGACGGGGTCTCGGCCGAGGTCTGGGCGCGCGCCTTCCAGCAGCTGGTCTCGCACGACGCCCGGGGCGTGTTCGGCCAGTACCTGACGCCGGAGCCGGTCGCCACCCACGTCGCCGAGCTGGTCGATGTCGACCCGACCCGCGGACCGGTCCTCGACCCGTTCGCGGGGTCCGGGATCCTCCTCGACGCGGTCGCCCGCCGGGAGCCGGGGGCGCGCCTGCTCGGCTGGGAGATCAACGACGACGTCGCGCACGTCGGCAGGGCGGCCCTGGCC
>JAUYLL010000046.1 GCA_030698375.1 Nocardioides sp.
CACCGGCAGCGAGTCGCGCCAGCAGCTCTACACGATGATGACCCGCGGCGCGCACGCGAACCACGTCTACCTCGAGGTCGTCGGCGACGGCGACCCGCACTCGGTGATCCACCCGACGCTCGTCCGGCCGCTCACGCCGACCGACATTCTCGAGTCGATGCTGGCGCGCGACGACACGCATCGGTCCGCGACCAGCCTGATCCGCGAGCAGGCCGACCCGGCCACCCGGCTCGGCGAGGCCTCCCAGCGCTACCTCGACAGCCTCTACGTCGCCGCCGAGGACCTCCTGCGCCATGAGCACGTCGGCCAGGACGCCAACGGTGCCCCGATCAACGTGGTCAACGCCCTTGACAACGCCGTCGAGACCCTCGTCCCCGGGCTCTCCGACGAGGCCGCCTGGCCGACCCTGCGGGCCCACCTGCTGCTGCTTGGCGCGGCCGGCGAGAACCCGGTCGACGCGCTCCGGGCCGCGGCCGGCGACAGGGAGCTGGAGAGCGCGCACGACCGCGCCGCGGTCCTCGACTGGCGCCTGGACGCCTCCGGCCTGCGCAACGCCGGCGCCCGACCGCTGCCATGGATGCCCGCGGTCCCGGCCCGCCTGGCCGACGACCATCACTGGGGTGCCTACCTCTCCCAGCGCGCGCACCTGGTCGAGCAGCTTGCCGAGCAGGTCCACACCCGCGCGACCGACGAGGGCGCCCTCCCGGTGTGGGCGCAGAACGGTCTGCGGCCCGAGGCCGCCACGGTGGCCGACGTCGAGGTCTGGCGGGCCGCCATGCAGGTCCCGGTCGACGACCGGCGCCCGACCGGCGCGCCGCAGCTGCAGAAGGCCTCCGCGACCTGGCAGCGCCGCCTCAACCGCGCCGTCACCGGCGACCACACGCCGGCGCTCAAGGAATGGCGCCAGCTGCTCTACTCGCTCGCCCCGCAGGTCCGCGACGACGAGTTCACCCCGCTGCTCGCCGAGCGCCTGGCCGCGATGTCTCGCGCCGGCGTTACCGCCCACCAGCTGCTGCGCACTGCCACTGCCCCCGACCACCCGGCCGGGCCGCTGCCCGATGAGCACGCCGCGGCGGCCGTGTGGTGGCGCATGGCCCGTCAGCTCACCCCGGCCGTTGCCTCCCAGATCGGCGACGGTTCCCACGGTGAGGGCGTCACCACCGAGTGGACGCCGCGGCTGGCGGACCTGTTCGGTCCCGAGCGCGCCGCGAGCATCCAGGCCAGCACCTGGTGGCCCGCGCTGGTGGCGAACGTGGACCACGGCGTGCAGCGCGGCTGGCAGGTCGAGGCCCTGCTGGGTGCAGGGCGGGCGATGCCGAGCGACGGCTGGGAGGGAGTCGACGAGTGCCAGGCGCTGGTCTGGCGGACCTCGATCGCGCTCGAGACCGCCCCCGACGAGCACGTGCACGAGTACCACTTCGACGAGCCGCCCACGGACCTCTGGGATGGGATCGAGCCGGACCCGGCGACGCTCGTCGACCACGCCACCGACCTCGACTGGGCCGACTGGCCGCTCGCCGAGGAGCCCGGCCCGTACGACGAGCACCTGGTCGACGTCGACGCCGGCGCCCCGATCGACGTCGACGAGGACCAGTTCGTCGAGCCCGACCTCACCCTGGCCGCTTACATCCGCGACCTCGGCGGCAGCCGGCTGGAGCCCACTGATGCCGACCTGCGGCTCATGTACCAGCGGGCCGAGGAGTGGCACTCCTCCCCCGTCTCGCGTGAGCGCATGCTCGAGATCAACGACATGGCGCAGGCCTTCTTCGAGGCCCGGTTCGCCGACTCGTGGGGCCGCGACTACCTCACCGGTCGGTTCGGAGTCGACCTCGCCGGCGACGAGCGGTTCCGCCCCGGTCAGGCGCCGGCAGGGTGGACCAACCTGGTCGACCACCTGCGCGGCCGCGGTGTCAGCGACACCGAGATGGTGGCCACCGGCGTCGCGACCGAGGCCAGCACCGGCCGCCTCATCGACCGGTTCCGCGACCGGGTCATGTTCCCGGTCATCCACCAGGGCGAAGTGCTCGGCTTCGTCGGCCGCCGCCGGCCCGACCTCACCGACGCCGACAAGGGCGGCCCGAAGTACCTCAACACCTCCGACACCCCGCTGTTCCACAAGGGCGCCCAGCTGTTCGGCGTCGTCGACGAGCTGCTCGTTGAAGGCGCTGTCCCCGTGATCGTCGAGGGCCCGATGGACGCCATGGCGGTCACGCTCGCCAGCCACGGCCTCTACCTCGGTGTGGCACCGCTCGGCACGTCGCTGACCGACGAGCAGGCCGCCCAGCTGGCAGCGGTGGGCCGCGACCCGATCGTGGCCACCGACGCCGACCTCGCCGGCCAGGTCGCGGCCGAGCGCGACTTCTGGATGCTCACCCCGCACGGCCTGGACCCCGGCTACGCCCGGTTCCCCGACGGCCTGGACCCTGCCGACCTGCTCACCCAGCGCGGTCCCGCGGCACTCACGGCGGCGGTGGCCAGCGGCCAGCCGGCCTTCCGCGCGCTTGGCGACCAGCTGCTCACCGAGCGGCTCGACAACCTCGCCCCCGAGCAGGCGCGCGTGGCGGCCATGAGGATCCTCTCGGCCCGTCCCAGCCGCGCCTGGGACCCGGGCGTCAACCAAATCCGGGCCCGCCTGCAGCTCTCCCAGCTGCAGGCGCGACGCGACCTGCGCGACGCCGTCAAGACCTGGGACGCCGACCCGCGCAAGGCGGCGCTGGCCGAGCTCCACAAGAGCAGCGAGGCTCGCGCCCGCCTCGTTGCCGCGGCCGAGAAGTCCCCGGCCGAGCGGTGGGCTCCGCTGGCTCGCGAGCTCGACCCGCGTCTGCTCGAGCAGGGCGACTGGCCGGCCACCGCGGCGATGCTGCAGGAGGCCCACGAGCAGGGTCACGACGTCGGCGCTGCCACGCGCGGCCTGGTCGCTGAGAAGCCGCTGGGCGACAGCCCGGCGCGCGACCTGCGCTACCGGATCGTGTCTCGCCTCGAGCTCCCGATCGACACCGGCGAGGGCAGCCCGGCACCGCCCCGGTCGCAGGGTGCGGCCCGCGACCGGCAGGACGTGAATGGTCCGCGGCCGCCTCGCCGCGGCACCCCGCGCCGCTGAAGTTCGAGCCGCGACCGCGGTCGATCGCTAGCCTTGGGCGGCCCCGTCCCCAGCCGATCAAGGTGCCATGCCCGACACGAACCAGGGCGACGAGCTGGGCTGGCCGTCGGCGTTGCGGGCCAGGATCGTCCGCCTGCTGGCGAAGGAGGGAGTGCTGACCTACGGCACGGCGCCGCGGTCACTGGCCGTAGCAGAACGGAGCGGCGAGAGCTAGTCGGTCTGCTGGTCGACCAGGTGTCGCCGCATCGCTGCGAGCCGGGCCTGGGGGGCCGGGTGCGTCGCGAACCAGCGGCGCTCGAACTGCGCCCAGGCTCGGCCGAGACCACCGCTGGTCGGGGGCTTGGTGACGTTCTCCTCGTAGAAGCTCATCAGCTCGGCGGCTGCCTCGAGGTCGCGGGTCAGGTCGACGGCGAACAGGTCGGCGGCGATCTCTTCGCGCCGGTCGAACGCGACCTGGAGACCGAGGAAGGCCACTGCGGCGCTCGTCGTCGCCAGCATCGCGGGCCCAGCCAGCTGGGGCGCGGCCAGGAGAGCCGTGACGGTGAGCCCGCCGCCGGCCAGCATCAGAGCCAGGTAGCCGGCCAGCCAGCCGTAGCGCGCCCCGGCAGAGGAGTGCTCACGTCGGACGACGTGGCCGAGCTCGTGCGCGGCCAGGCTTTGCAGCGCGCTGCGGCTCAGGCCGGTGAGTGCGGCCTGCGCGAACACCACGGTGGCAGGGTGCCCGGACCGGAAGCGGGTCACGGCCAGCCCACCATCGCCCGCGGGGCGTGCGTCGTCTCCGGTGGGCGTCCCGAGGTAGGCGACGACGTCGGTCGCCGGGGGCGCGACGTTCGCGAGCGCGGCGGCGGCCGCCATCGCCGCGGCGGCCTTGGCCTGCAGGCCCTCGTCGGCCGGGGCAGCGTGGCTGCGCGTGCGCCAGCTGGCGGACCAGGACGAGAGCGCCTTCGCCAGCGCTGCGACCACCAGGAAGGCGCCGCCGAGGTAAACGATCGCCACGATGAGGAGGAGTGCTGAGGTCATCAGATCGGGCCGTTCTATGCCTGGCCGCCGGCCGCGGCGAGCGCGCTCAGAATCGCTCCCTGACAATCGGACGGGTCGGGAGTGCCCACGAGGCGGGGTTCCGCGTCTCTCAGAAGCGCTGTGAGGCCGATTCGAGCCCGTCGCGGCCGCTTCATCGCGATGGAGTGGGCGTGAGCTCTACGTCCGTGGTCGACGACGTCGAAGGGATCGCGCGGTCCTCCGCCGCTCGGCCGCGTGCGGCTGTCGCCGGCTCCTCGAGGTCCTCGCCCGCTGCCTCGAGCTGCTGCCGCTGCTCCTCGGTGCTCGGCACGCCGTAGCGGCGTTCGGCCATCGCCTCGACCTGCGCGACGGCACTCCACACATGCTCGCCGGAGGCGTGGGAGTAGCAGGCGTTCACGTGCTCGCGCGCGTGGCCGAGCTCCTTCTTGCTCGAGCGCGGGTGCTCGCCTAGCGCCTTGAGCGCGCGCTGGGCGCGCTGGATCGCCTCGGAGCGTTCCTTCACGTGCATCGTTGCCTGTGTCATTCCCTCGGTCCCTTCTCGGTGCGGGTGCGCGGCCCGGCGCCGCCCACCTCGTCGTCGTCGACGTCGTCGTGGATCTCGCCGGTGTCGAGGTCGACCAGGCCCAGCCGCGGGGGGCCTGCCGGGGCGGGCGGCTGTTCGTGCGCCCGCCGATTGACGGGCAGCGCGTCGATGTCGTGGGCGAAGGTGTTCTCGCGTCGCTGGCGGCTGGCGTCGGCCAGGTGCTCGTTGTGGCGCGGCTTGGCTGGCCAGCTCTTGTGCTCGTCGTCGCAGTGCGCGCGCAGCCTGGTGCGCATGCGGTCGGTGAACGCCGTCAGGCAGTAGCGGTGCCACTCCTCAAGCGCGTCGCTGGTCAGCGCCAGGCCGGCTCGCCGGCGCTGGTCGGCCAGGACGGCGATCTCGTGGACCAGGTGCGGGTGCAGGGGCCAGCAGCTGGGGATGAGGCCGGAGACGTCCCAGGTGTACTCGCGGTTGAGCCAGACCACGACGTCCTCGAGCCACTCCCACAGGTCGTGACGCAGCTCGGGGTCCAGGCAGGTTGCCGGCTCCCAGGGCCGCGGCAGCAGCGCGTGGTTCCCCAGCGCCTTCTTCTGTTCCTCGGTGCCGTTGATGGCGATGTGGAGCTCGCGGTAGGCGAGCCGGACGTGGTCGCCGGGGACGGGGAACGGGAAGACCATCAGTGTGGGCGCCTCCCGGCGGGTCTGCTGCTCGGTGGTCACAGGTCACTCCTTGTGTGGTCGTTCTCGTCGTCAACGAAGCCGAGGCGGCGGGCCTCGACGAGCGCGGCGGTGGCTCGGGCCTCGGGGGTGATGACCATGCGTCGGTCGTTGGTCAGGCGCTCGCGCAGCGCCCGCTGGTCGGCCAGGAGCCGTTCGCCGGCCTTGCCTTCGACGCAGCGGTGCAGCTTGGCGATGATCGGCTTGCCGTTCTCGGCGATCACCAGGGCTTGGCGCTCGGGCAGCTGGCGGACTTCCTCGGGTCGCATGATCGCGATGTCGTCGCCCTCGTA
Source organism: Nocardioides sp. (assembly GCA_030698375.1). Taxonomy (GTDB): domain Bacteria; phylum Actinomycetota; class Actinomycetes; order Propionibacteriales; family Nocardioidaceae; genus Nocardioides_A. The sequence goes on from JAUYLL010000046.1 coordinate 5,650, forward strand.
CCCGCCGCCGCTGCCGCGGTGCGTCCGTCGGCCGATCCGGACCTGGCCGAGGAGGTCGGAGATCTCCTGGTTGAAGGCGACGTCCTTGGACCCGCCGAACATGACCAGGGTGTTGGTGAGGCCGAGCAGCGCGCGAGCCTCGTGCTCGCCGAAGATGCTGGTCAGCTGGGGACGGGTCTGGGCGGCCCAGATGAACGAGAGCCCCAGGGCCCGCTCGTTGGCCATCCGGGTGCGCAGCGTGGGAAGCGGTGCGGTCGAGGGCAGCTCGTCGAGCACCGAGACCAGGGGCGGGCACAGCCGGCCTCCCCACGGTGAGCTGTTGGCCAGCAGCAGGCCGGTGTCCAAGACGTGCTCTGCCACGGCGGTCATCAGCGGGCTGGCCGAGGCGTACGGGTCCTCGCGGCCGAGCAGGTAGATGGTGCCGCGTCGGCGGATCACGTCGGCCAGGTCCGTGGCGGGATGTCCGGGGCTGGGGATGCAGCGGCGGCGGATGTCTGCCTGGAAGAACAGCGACACCGCCTGCTGCACCGTGGTGACGGTGTTGCCGGCGGTGCGGTCGTCGCCATTCAGGGCCCCGTGCAGGAGGCCGTGCCAGAACGGCTCGGCATGCGGGTGTCGGCGCAGGATCTCCATTGGCTGGGTGGCTGCGGCGGGGTTCGCGACCCACTGCAGCACGTCCTCGAGGGTCTTGCCGGTCAGCGCCGCGGCGTGGAAGTAGCCCTGCAGCACCTTGGCGGACTCGGCGGCGTAGAACCGCGCAGCGTCATCGCCGGTCCCGCCGGTGATCGCGCCCTTGACGGTGCCGGCGGTGAACGCCTTGGCGCGCCGCTCGGCCACCTTGGGGTCCACGCAACCGGCGATCGGAT
>JAUYLL010000048.1 GCA_030698375.1 Nocardioides sp.
ACCCCGCGCCCGTCGAGACGTTGCGCCTCGCGATCGGCGAAGGTCTCGGGGTCGAAGCGCCGCAGTGCCTCGGCGACCAGCTGGCCGATGACACCGGTGATCGAGCGGCGGGTCTCACCGAGCCGGGCATCGACCCACGCCACGGCCTCGAGGCTCAACGCCCGGGTCTCTTGGGCGACCACGCGTGCCCGCCAGGCGTCGACCTCGCCGTCGAGCAGCCGCTCCCACAACCCCGGCAGCCGGTGCCGAAGATCCAGTGCATCGGAGAGCAACGCCGCTGCGGCATCCGGACCGCACGCAAGAGAGTGGCCCAGCTCGGTCGCGGCGAACTCACTGACCTGCGGCGTGCCGGCCCCGCCGAGGGTGACCATCCGCTCGGAGACCACCGGCAGCAGGTCCGGGACCGGGGCCATCGACGGGGCGTCGTACAGGACCGCGACATGCGCGGCAGCGACCAGCTCATCGACCGCGATCCGCCGCGACACTGCGCGTCCGGCGCGCATGGCTTCGAAGATCTCGGCCTTGCCGAGATCATCGAGGCGTTCCCTGTCGAGCATGGACCCAGTCCATCACCGGCCACCGACACTGATGATGTTCGCGCCCCGGGGTCGTGACTCAGCCACCGACTGGGGACGTGCGGTCCATGTACGCAGGGCCGGGTGGCACGCGACCGCGAGGGGATCTGACAGGATCGCGGGCGTGACGCTCCACGCCATCACCGTCCTCGGCCACGACCGCCCCGGCATCATCGCCGAGACGACCGGTGTCCTCGCCGACCTCGGGCTGAACCTCGAGGACTCCACGATGACCCTGCTGCGCGGGCACTTCGCGATGATGCTGCTCTGCGCCGGCGACGTCGCCGGCGCGGATGTCGAGGAGGCCCTGGCCCCGCTCGCGGCCGACGGCAGCCTCACGGTCGCGGTGCGCGAGGTCCCGACCGAGGAGGCCGCGAGCGCCGCGGGGCCGTCGTACGTGCTCACGGTGCACGGCGGTGACCGTCCCGGCATCGTCTCCGCCGTGGTGGCCGAGGTCGCGCGGGCCGGCGGCAACATCACCGACCTCACCACCCGGCTCTCGGGTCGGCTCTATCTGCTCATCGCCGAGGTCGACCTCCCGTCGACGGCCGACCCCGAGGACGTCGCGGCGGCGCTCCGGACCGCGGGCGCCGAACTCGGAGTCGAGGCATCGCTGCGCCCGGTGGAGAGCGACGACCTGTGAGCGCCGAGCCCACCCCGGTCGACGACGTCGTCGGCCGGTGGTCCCCGGACGACCTGGGGGTCGAGGGCTCGGTGCTCGAGGTGGTCACCGCCCCGGCCGCGGTGCTCTCCACCGAGGGTGAGGAGGTCGACCCCACCGACCCCGAGGTCGTGCAGCTCGCCGCAGACCTGGTCGCCACCATGCGCGTCTCGCCCGGCTGCGTCGGTCTCGCCGCCCCGCAGGTGGGTGTGGGCGCGCGGGTGTTCTGCGTGGACGTGTCGGCGCACCCGAAGACCCGCAGCCACCACGGCACCTTCGTGCTCTGCAACGCCGTGGTCCTCGAGTCCTCCCGCAACGAGAAGGCCCGCGAGGGCTGCATGAGCGTGCCGGACTTCACCGGCGACGTGAAGCGGGCCTCGCGGCTGACGGTGACCGGCCGGCTGCCCGGCACCGGCGAGGAGGTCACCGTCACCGCGGAGGCCTTCGAGGCCCGCGCGCTCCAGCACGAGATCGACCACTGCTCTGGTCTGCTCTTCCTAGACCGGGTGGCCGGTGCGCACGCGGTCCACCCGCGCAAGACTTACCTCTGACGGCCCCACAGGGTCGCGCCCCCGTAGCCCAATGGCAGAGGCAGGAGCCTTAAAAGCTCTTCAGTGTCGGTTCGAGTCCGACCGGGGGTACGCCGGGCTCCCCAGCGCGGGCGCGCCCTGCTCGACCTCGCGCCGCCGAGCCGACGACGCGCGGCGGGCGATGGCCCACTGGTGGGTCTCGGTGGAGCCGTCGTAGATGCGGAACGGCCGCACCTCGTTGAGGTACTGCGCCAGCGGCAGCCCGTCGCTGACGCCGTCGCCGCCGCAGAGCTGGATCGCCCGGTCGATCACCCGGAAGATCGCCTCCGAGCAGTGCACCTTCGCCACCGACGACATCGCGGAGCCGGCCCGCGGGTCGTCGACGAGCAGGTGGGCGGTCTTGGTGATGATCGCGTCGGAGGTCTCGACGTCGATCACCGAGTCGCTGATCAGGCCCTGGGCCAGGCCGAGGGAGTGCAGCGGCGCGCCGAAGAGCTCACGCGCCTCGGCTCGGTCGAGCGCGGTGTCGAGGGCGCGGCGGGCCAGGCCCAGCCAGCGCATGCAGTGGGTCAGGCGTGCCGGGCCGAGCCGGACCTGCGCGTAGCGGAACCCCTCGCCGGGGGCGCCCAGCACCGCGTCGTCACCGACGTGCACGTCCTCGAGGTGCAGGTGCGGGTGGCCACCGGCGATGTAGCGGTCGACGGTGTGGATCGGCGCCCCCACCCGCATGCCCGGGGTGTCCATCGGGACCAAGAACATCGTGGCCCCCGCCGGGTGCTCGCCGGTGGCCTCGGTGCGGGCCATGACGATGCAGTAGGCCGCCACGAGCGCGCCGCTGGTGAAGCGCTTCTCGCCGCTGATCACCCACCCGTCGTCGACCTTGCGGGCGGTGGTGCGCAGGGCGCCTGGGTCGGAGCCGGCGCCGGGGTGGGGCTCGGTCATCCCGAAGCAGGACCGCACCTCGCCCCGGACCAGCGGACGCAGGAACTGCTCCTGCTGCGCCGGCGTGGCGACCTGGGCGAGCATGTGCATGTTGCCCTCGTCCGGGGCCATGCAGTTGAGCACGCTGGGGCCGATGGGGGAGTAGCCGGCCTCCTGGAAGATCGGCGACCAGTGCTGCAGCGGGACGCCGAGGCCGCCGTGCTCGCGGGGCGCGTGCGGGGCGAAGACGCCGGCGTCGCGCGCCTGGGCCTGCAGGGCCAGGCGGTCCTCCTCGGCGAGCTCGTCGCCGGGCCGCGGCTCCGCGGGCAGCAGGACCTCGCGGACGAAGCGCCGGGTGGTCTCACGGAGCCCGACCAGGTCGGCCGGCAGGGCGTGGGAAGACGGTGCAGCCACGGGGACTCCTTGGGGACGAACGGGTCGTGGGTGGGACGTGGGGGACGCTACCGGGCGACGAGGGAGAACCCGGGAACACCGGCGCTGCCCGGATCGTTGACTCAGCAGGTGACCCGTACGATGGGGCCATCTCAACCGAGGAGAGGCACTGATGCAGAGCAACAACCCGATCTTCAACCGCGCCGGAGGCTTCCAGCGCGGCGGAGCCCCGGCGTACCCGGCTTCTCAGCAGGGGTACGGCGATCCGTCGAGCTGGTCCATCGGCTCCCCCGACGACCCGCAGGCCGCTCAGGGCGGCTACGGCTATGCCGAGCCCACGCCCCGGATGACCGTCGACTCGGTGGTCCAGAAGACCGGCATGACGCTGGGCGTGGTCATCATCACCGCGCTCGCGACCTGGATCCTCACCCCCGACCTGCGGGGCGCGACCGAGGAGCAGGCCGGCACGGTCCTCCTGGCCACCATGCTCGGTGCCGGTGCCGCGTTCATCTTGTCGCTGGTCAACTCCTTCAAGAAGGTGATCAGCCCGGCGCTCGTGCTGGCCTTCGCCGTGGTCGAGGGCGTGGCCCTCGGTGGGCTGAGCAAGCTCTTCGACGCCCAGTTCGGTGACGGCATCGTCACCAATGCGGTCCTCGGCACCTTCGCCGCGTTCGCCGGCACGCTGGCCGCCTACAAGGTCTTCGACATCCAGGTGGGCGACAAGTTCCGCAAGGGCGTCATCGCCGCGATGTTCGGCATGGTGGGCCTGGGCCTCATGGAGATGGTCCTGCGGATGTTCAACGCCGACATCGGCCTCTTCGGCTTCGGTGCGCTCGGCCTGATCATGTCGATCGCCGGCCTCGTGCTCGGTATCTTCATGCTCCTGCTCGACTTCGACTTCGTCGAGCAGGGCGTGGCCAACGGCCTCGAGGAGCGCGAGTCGTGGCGCGCCGCGTTCGCGATGACCGTGAGCCTGGTCTGGATCTACACCAACCTGCTGCGCATCCTGGCGATCTTCAGCCAGGACTGACCTTCAGGCACGACCATCGCGAAGCCCCGGAGCGGTTGCTCCGGGGCTTCGTCGTGTCAGGCCTCGTCGGTGCTCGGCTGCTGGGCGGTCTTCTCGTCGCCCTCGTCGGGTGCGTCCGCCTGGGACTCCGGGTGCCGGCGACGGTGCCGCAGGAGGGCCCAGCGGCCGCGGGTGCCTCGGTCGCTGCCGGCCACCTGGGTGCCGTCGACCTCGGTGCCGGGGGTGCGGGCGGCCTCGACGGCGGCGTACGAGATCGGCAGGATGCCTTCACCCCGGTAGGACTCGGGCTCGACGTCCTCGTCGGGGATGACCTCGAGAGCCGCCAGCACCGACGGCAGCAGGACCGCGACCAGGTGGGAGTAGCCGGCCGCCGAGGGGTGGAACTGGTCAGGGCCGAAGAGGATCGCGGGGGCGGCGGCGAACTCGGGTCCGAGCACGGAGCTCAGGGAGACCGTCCGCCCGCCCGCCTCGACCACGGCGATGGTCTGCGCGGCCGCCAGCCGCCGCGACCAGGAGCGCGCGACCTGCTTGAGCGGCGGCATGATCGGCTCGATGGTGCCGAGGTCGGGGCAGGTGCCGACCACGACCTCGACGCCGGCGTCGAGCAGCCGGCGTACCGCAGATTCGAGGTGCCGCACGGACTGCGTCGGCAGGACGGTGTGGGTGACGTCGTTCGCGCCGATGAGGATGACCGCGACGTCGGGCTCGATGGCCAACGCGCTGTCGAGCTGGGTGGCCAGGTCGACGGACTGGGCGCCGACGACGGCGAAGGAACGCAGGTAGACGCGGCGCTCGGCGCGCGCGGCCACGCCGGAGGCCAGACGGGCCCCGGGGGTGTCCTCGACCCGGTCGACGCCGTACCCGGCGGCGCTCGAGTCGCCGAGCAGCGCGATCTTCACCGCGGGGCCGGGGCGGCCCTTGCCGTACCAACCGCTGGCGTCCGGGACGGGATCGTCCAGCGGGCCACCGATCGTGCGGCGGGCGAGCTTGGCCTCGGCGGTGAGCAGCGCGTAGATCGATCCGCCCAGCACGGAGAGCCCGCCGCCGCCGAACGCAGCGGCGGAGGCGAGCTTCCTGGCCGCTGCTGCTTTCCCCATGGGCGCAACCGTACCGAGCCGCGCCTATATTGCTGGGGTGGACTACGCGAACTCGATGTTGGACCTGGTCGGCGACACCCCTCTGCTGCGGCTTCGCGCCTCGACCGACGGGGCGCCGGGCACGATCTTGGCGAAGGTCGAGTACCTCAACCCCGGCGGCTCGGTGAAGGACCGGATCGCGGTGCGGATGGTCGAGGCTGCCGAGGCGTCGGGCGCCCTGGTGCCGGGCGGCACGATCGTCGAGCCCACGTCGGGCAACACCGGTGTCGGGCTGGCGATGGTCGCGCAGGCCAAGGGCTACCAGTGCATCTTCGTCTGCCCCGACAAGGTCAGCGAGGACAAGCGCAACGTGCTCAAGGCGTACGGCGCCGAGGTCGTGGTCTGCCCGACCGCCGTCGCCCCCGAGCACCCCGACTCGTACTACAACGTCTCCGACCGGCTGGTGCGGGAGACCCCGAACGCCTGGAAGCCCGACCAGTACTCCAACCCGGACAACCCGCGCTCCCACTACGAGACGACCGGTCCGGAGATCTGGCAGCAGACCGACGGCCGCATCACCCACTTCGTGGCCGGCGTCGGCACCGGCGGCACCATCACCGGGGTGGGGCGCTACCTCAAGGAGCAGAACCCCGCCGTCCAGGTCGTCGGGGCGGACCCGCACGGGTCGGTCTACTCCGGCGGCAGCGGGCGCCCGTACCTCGTCGAGGGGGTCGGCGAGGACTTCTGGCCCACGACGTACGACAAGGACATCGCCGACCGGATCATCGAGGTCTCCGACGCCGACTCCTTCGCCTTCACCCGCCGCCTGGCTCGTGAGGAGGCCCTGCTGGTGGGCGGGTCCTCCGGCATGGCGGCCTACGCCGCGGTGCAGCTGGCCCGCGAGCTCGACGACCCCGACGCGGTCATCGTGGTGCTGCTGCCCGACTCCGGGCGCGGCTACCTCACCAAGGTCTTCAACGACGACTGGCTGGGCCAGTACGGCTTCCTCCCGCCGGCGGAGGGCGACGACCGCACCGTCGGTGAGGTGCTGCGGGTCAAGAAGGGCGACATCCCCGCCCTGGTGCACACCCACCCCAACGAGACCATCGCCGAGGCGGTGCACATCCTCCAGGAGTACGGCGTGTCCCAGATGCCCGTGGTGCTCGCCGAGCCGCCCGTGATGGCCGCCGAGGTCGCCGGGTCGGTCTCCGAGCGCGCCCTGCTCGACGCGCTGTACGGCGGCACCGCCCGGCTCGCGGACCCGGTCGAGGACCACATGGGCCCCGCCCTGCCCACCGTGGGCGCCACCGAGCCGGTCGCGGACGCGATGGCGGCGCTGCAGGACGCCGACGCGCTCCTGGTCCAGGAGGACGGCCGCCCGGTGGGCGTGCTGACGCGTCAGGACCTGCTGGGGTTCCTGGTCACCCGCTGACGGGGTCGCGGCGCTCGGGCTACTCGGGACGCTTCACCCGCCGGAGCAGGAAGGCCGTGACGAGGAGCGTCACCACGAGCCCGCGCGAGACCCAGAGCCAGACGTCGCTGCGCAGGACCGCCCCCTCCGGCCACAGGCCCACCAGCGGGCTGAACGAGGCGGCCGACGCGCGCAGGCCGTTGCCCGGGACGTCGACGGCCAGGCCGATGGTCGTGGCCACGGCGATGACCTGCACGAGGGCCGCCCCCAGGAGCACCAGCAACCGGGCCCGCGGGTCGCCGCGCACCGCGTCCGGGGTGCGGGTGACCAGGATCCACACCGGGACGACGACGGCCCAGACGAGCAGCATCCCGGTCACCGCCGCCACTAAGCCCAGGAGGAGGACCGCCAGGGTCACGGCGGGGAACCACGACGTGTCCCCGTCGGTGAGCGGGTAGAGCGCGAATCCGCCGAGGATCTCCGCCAGCAGCACGAGGACGATCCGGCCCAGCTGGCCGGGCATCGGGCCGGTCGAGCGGACGAGCAGGTGGTTGGGCCGCATGCCCAGGCAGGCGACCATGCCCATCGCCACGTTCACGGCGGCGAGCGGGACGAGCACCGGGGTCAGGTCGGCGTGCACGTCGCGGCTCGCCCACCAGCCGAGCAGCGTGACAGCCGCACCGGTGAGCAGCAGCAGGAGCACGAGGCGTGCCCGCTTCACCCCCCGGCTCGGCTCCGGCACGTGCACGCGGCCGCCGTCGATCGCCGGTTGTCCTGGCATGGCTCCCCCTGTGTCCCGAGCGGTCGCGGTCACGCTAGCCGAGCAGTTGGCGGTCGGGCCGTGGCCCGCGCGGAGACGAGGTCGCATGAGACGTCCTCGCCCTCGTAGGTGGCCCGCTGCTCGTGGCGCCCACCGCCCATGCCGACGACCGGCGGTGCACCGGCATCATTCGCGCCGTCCAGGTCTCCGACAACATCGTGGTGCCGCGCGGGCGCACCTGCCGCCTGCTGGGCACCCGCGTCGACGGCAACATCCAGCTCGAGCAGGGTCGCGGTGGCGCGGTGCCGTCAAGCGCACGGTCGTCGACGGCGACATCCAGCTGTTCTCCAACAACGGTCGGTTCGGCGTGCGTCGCAACGTCGTCGACGGCCACCTGCAGTGCAAGAGCAACAAGCCTGCGCCCGTCGGTGGCCGCAACCGCGTCCAGGGCAGCAAGGAAGGGCAGTGCCGCTCCCTCTGACGGGATGAGGCCGCCCCGGGCACCCGGTGCCCCTAGCATCGCTGGGTGGACGAGATCTCGGGGCTGACGCTGGCGCTGCTCGCGCTCGCCGCGCTCACGGCAGGGTTCGTCGACGCGGTCGTCGGTGGCGGCGGGCTGATCCAGCTCCCCGCGCTGGTGGTCGGGCTGCCCGGCGCGAGCCCGGTGCAGATCCTGGCGACGAACAAGCTCGGCTCGGTGTGCGGGACCACGGTGAGCTCGGCGACGTACTACCGCCGGGTGCGCCCGGACCCGCGGACGTTCATCCCGCTCATGATCTGCGCCTTCCTCGGTTCGGTGGGGGGCGCCTTCGTCGCCAGCCTGATCCCGCGCTCGGCCTTCGACCCGATCATCCTCGTGGTCCTGGTCCTCGTGGGGGCGTACGTCGTGCTCAAGCCGGCCATCGGAGCCGTCACGGTCCTGCGGTACGCCGGCCGCCGGCACACGCTCTCCGCCATGCTCGCGGGGGTGGTGGTCGGCTTCTACGACGGCGCGCTCGGCCCCGGGACTGGGTCGTTCTTCGTCTTCGCCCTCGTGGGGCTGCTCGGCTACAACTTCCTCGAGGCCTCGGCGAAGGCCCGCCTGGCCAACTGGGCGACGAACATCGCCGCGCTCTGCGTCTTCGTGCCCCAGGGGGCCGTGCTGTGGGACGTCGGCCTGGTGATCGGTGGGGCCAACCTGATCGGCGGCTACGTCGGTGCCCGGACGGCCGTGGCCCGGGGTGCCCGCTTCGTCCGGGTCTTCTTCGTGGTCGTGGTGGTGGCGTTCATCGTGGTCATCGGCTCCGACGTCGTCGGACTGCGGTGACTCGGCGTCGGAGCGAGGTCGGAGGGCGTAGCGTGCGGTCCATGACGCCTGCTGCGCCTCGATGGATGACGCTGTTCCTCGACGTGCCCGACGTCGACTTCGAGCGGTCGGTCCGGTTCTGGGCCGCCGCGCTCGGGTGCAAGGTCTCGCCCTCCCGAGGGGTGCACGAGGAGTTCGTCACGCTGCGCCAGCCCGACGGCGACGCCGTGGTCCGGCTGCAGAAGCTCGTCGACGGACCGGCGCGCGTCCACCTTGACCTGCACGTCGACGACATCCGTGCCGCCACGGCCGCGGCCCGCGAGGCCGGTGCCACGCTGCTCGAGTCCGACGGCTCGGTGCCGGTGCTGGCCTCGCCCGCCGGGATCGTCTTCTGCTTCGTCGATCCCGGTCCCTCCCGTCGGCCTGCACCCGTGGCGTGGGGTGGTGGCGGGGTTCGGGTCGTCGACCAGATCTGCCTCGACGTGCCGGCGGACTCCTACGACACGGAGGTCGCCTTCTGGTCGGCCCTGACCGGGTGGGAGCACCACCGGTCCGAGGAGCACCCGGAGTTCGGGTGGTGGGACCGGCCCGAGGGGTTCCCGGTCGTCGTGGTCTCCCAGCGGGTGGGGGACCGGGACGCGCGCGTGCACCTCGACGTCGGCACGGACGATGCCGCCCGTGCGGCCGAGCACCACGTCGAGCTCGGTGCGACCGAGGTCGGGGACGGTCCGTTCTGGCGGGTCCTGAGGGACCCGGCCGGCCTGCCCTACTGCCTGGCGGACCACCTCAACGTCGGCTGAACCTCCCGGGGAAGCGCGCCACCTTCTGCACGGCGCGGTCCCAGGTGAGCAGGCCGTTGAGCTCCCCGGCCACGTCCGTGAGCTGCGTGTAGACGGTGCCGGCCACCCCGGCTCCCCGGGCAGGCAGCACCTCGTCGCGCTCCAACGACTCGAGGGCCGCCTCGAGCTCCTCGGTCGAGGCGATCTCCCGGTAGCCGAACGACTCCGTGCCCTCGTGGTGGCCGGGCACCACCAGCTGGAACCCGCCGTACTCGCCGAGGACGACGGCGCGGCCGCGCTCGCGCTCGCGGCGCAGCAGCCGCGCGGACGGGGCGACGGCGCGGCCGTAGACGTGCAGCGAGCACACCTCTCCGTGCTCGGCGGGACCCGAGCCTCCCTGGTCGTGCCAGCCGCTGGCGGGGGAGACCGGGCGTGAGGGGTCGAGGTCGCGCAGGAGGCCGGTGAGGCGGCGGGCGTCGTACTGCCCCCAGCCCTCGTTGAAGATCGTCCACAGCACGACCGACGGGCTGCCGCGCAGCAGGTCGACGGTGCGCACCAGGTCGCGCTCGAAGTCCGCCCGGCCCTCGGCGTCCCCCCGGCCGAGCAGGTCCTGCACCCAGGGGCCGCGGTCGGGCACCCGTACCGGCCGGAGCCCGGGGAGCTCGGTCAGCGACGACCGGTACCGGCCGCCGCCGTTGACCAGGTCCTGCCACACGAGCATCCCCAGCTGGTCACAGTGGTGGTAGAAGCGCAGCGGCTCGATCTTGACGTGCTTGCGGAGGACCGTGAAGCCGAGCTCCTGGGCCGCGGTGATGTCGTGCACCAGGGCGGCGTCCGAGGGCGGCGTCAGCAGGCCGTCGGGCCAGTAGCCCTGGTCGAGCACGCCCACCATCGGGTACGCCGCCCCGTTCAGCAGGATCCGCGGCACCCCGGCGCCGTCCGGGGCCACCCGTACCTCCCGGATCCCGACGTACGACGTCACCCGGTCGCCGTCGTGGTCGCCGTCGGGGTCCAGGACGACCTCGACGTCGTAGAGGTGCGGGTCCTCGGGGGACCAGAGGCGGGCATGGGGCAGGGCGACCTCGACCGGGGCGCCGCTCGGGACCACCACCTCCACGGACTCGCGGCCGTCGCCACCGACGCGGACCCGGGCGGTGCTCGGCCGGGAGGTCTCCACCGTGATGCGTACCGCGGTGCCGGCGGGATCGTCGAGGTCGAGCAGGGGGTCGCACCGCACCCCGGTGACGTGCACGGCGGGCACACTCTCGAGCCAGACCGACTGCCAGATCCCGGACTGCGCGGGGTACCAGATCCGGCCGGGCTCCAGGCGCTGCTTGCCGCGTGCGCCCGTGCCGTGCTCGGTCGGGTCGGTGACCGTGACGGTCAGCTCGCCGAAGCCGCGGACGAGCGCGGTGGTGACGTCGATCGTGAACGGCCAGAACCCGCCGTCGTGCCGGCCGACCTCCCGGGCGTCGACCGCGACGACGCAGGTCTGGTCCACCGCGCCGAAGTGGAGCAGCAGCCGGTGCCCGGAGGTGCGGAGCCGCTGGGGGACGACGACGCGGCGCCGGTAGTGCAGCACCTCGTCGGGGCGCAGCGGACGGCCCTCGCGTCCCGCCCGGGACAGGACGGCCTCGGGGGAGAACGGCACGACGATCGGGCCGTCGTGGTCCTCCTGGCCGTCCGGTGCCGGGGCGTCGGCGGGTCGCACGGCGTGGTCCCACCAGCCGTTGAGCGAGACCCAGGAGTCACGCACCAGCTGGGGTCGCGGGTGCTCGGGCCAGGGGTCGTCCGGGTCCAGGTCGCGACCCCAGGGGGTGAGCACCCGACCAGACTAGGGCTGTTCACCTGCCCGACCACCGCCGGTCACCCCGCCGCTGCCCGCACCGGGTTCCCTGGGGGCGTGCACCTGATCAGCGGGACACCACCCCGGCCGCGCCACCGGCTCACGCAGCCGCGGCGCGACCCGGTCGTCATCGCCCACCGGGGCGCCAGCGGGTACCGGCCCGAGCACACGCTCGCGGCGTACCGGCTGGCGATCCGGCTGGGTACCGACTACATCGAGCCCGACCTCGTCGTCACCGCCGACGGGGTTCTCGTCGCGCGTCACGAGAACGAGATCTCGCAGACCACCGACGTCGCCCGGCGGCCCGAGCTCGCCGCCCGGCGCACGACGAAGGTGGTCGACGACCGGGAGGTCACCGGCTGGTTCACCGAGGACCTGACGCTCGCGGAGCTCCGCTCGCTGAGGGCGGTCGAGCGGCTCCCCGCCGACCGCCCCGGCAACACGAGGTACGACGGGTTCTTCCAGGTGCCGACGTTCGCGGAGGTGCTCGACCTCGCCGAGCGCGAAGGGCGTCGGCGCGGTGCCGTGGTCGGGGTCTACCCGGAGACCAAGCACCCGGCCCACTTCACCGCGCTCGGTCTGGCGCCGGAGCCCCGGCTGCTCGCGGAGCTTCGGCGCCGTCACCTCGACCGGCCGGGCACCCCGGTGGTCGTCCAGTCCTTCGACCCGACCAGCCTGCGCCTCCTCGCCGAGGAGAGCCACGTGCCGCTGGTGCAGCTCGTGGGAGCGGCCGACCCCAGGCTCCTCTCGCCGGCCGGGCTGGCCGACATCGCGTCGTACGCCGACGGGATCGGCCCGGAGAAGAGCCTCGTGCTCCCGGGTGGCCAGCCCTCCGACCTGGTGGGCCGGGCACACGCGCACGACCTGCTCGTGCACGTCTGGACGCTGCGCGCCGAGGAGCGGTTCCGCACCCCGGGGCTGGGGCTCGAGGGCCCTTCCACGCCGGAGGCCGAGGTGCAGGCCTACCTCGACGCCGGGGTGGACGGCGTGTTCACCGACCATCCCGACGTCGCTGTCCGGGTGCGGGGCGCGGGCTTGCTCAGTCCCGCAGGTGCGTGAGGCCCCACGCGAGGAGCCCGAGGCCGCCGGCCACCACCAGGGCGGAGGCGGCCAGCAGGGCGGCACCCTCTCCGTCGACGGCCAGCCGTTGGCCGATCGCCCAGACCAGGGCGACGAGCAGGAGGAGCAGGCCGGAGACCAGGTAGCCGACATGCACCGTGCGGGGCTTCTCGTTCACGGGGTTCACGGGGTGGCTCCTTCGAGGTCGTTGAGGGGTGCAGGGGTGTCGAGGGCATCGGGGGTGGTGCGGGGTGACCGGACGACGACGATCTCGCCGAGCGCCCCCTCGAGGTCGAGGGTCAGGGTGGGCAGGTCGGCCGCGCCGGAGGTCGAGGTCACGGACGGGCCGAACCCGCCTCGCTGCTGGTCGAGCACCCGGACGTCGCCGACCATGCTCAGGCGCGCCGTGCTCTCCACCCGGAGGCCCGAGGGCACCTCGACGCGCATCGCGCCGGCGCCCATCGTCACCTCCACCCGTCGGCCGTCGAGTGCCGCCAGGTCGGCCACGGAGGTCAGGTCGAGGGTGAGCTCGCCATTGCCGATCTCGTAGCGGTCGACGAGCTCGTCGGCGCTCGCCGGGGTCACCCGGAGCCGCTCGGCGTCAGCCACCGCGTCGACCGTCTGGGCGGCCACGGCTCCGCCGAGGGCGAGCACCGCCACCAGTCCGAGGGCGATGAGTCCGCCGGGCCGGCCGAACCACGCGCCGACGACGAGCATCGCGCCGACGATGGCGACGGCGAGCGCCGGGTACGCCGCGGGGACGGTGTCGAGGCCGTAGATGTCGAGGATCGCGAGGACACCGATCGCGACGGCGACCAGGGCGACGGTCGGGGCGAAGAGCAGGGGACCGGTGCGGCGGGGCCTGCGCGGCGCGGGGGGCGGGGCGGCCGGGGAGGTCGAGGTGACCGGGAGGCGCTGGGTGACGTCGTGCTGCGCTCCGGCGTACCAGGCGTCGGTGGGCTGGGCGTCGGGGTCGGGGTCGCTCCCCGTCCCGGTGGCGGTCTCGGGGGCCGCGGCGGGGCGGTGCCCGGGGGCCGGCGGCTGCGGGGCCGGGGCCTCGGGTCGCCGGCGGAGCGCGACCACGAGGAGGACGATCAAGCCGAGGACGGCGAGCGGGAAGGGGATCCACCAGCCGCCCCACGCGTCCCCGAAGAGCAGGGCGAGCGCCACGATGCCGGCGACGACGAGCAGGACGGTCCGCCCGCCCGGGTCGACGTCCAGGGGTGCCCGCTCCTCGTCGTCGCTGGGCACCAGCAGCCAGGCGGCGCCGTACAGCACGAGCCCGGCACCACCGAAGATCGCGAGGACGACGGCGGCCACCCGGATGATCGTCGGGTCGACGTCGAGATGGCGGGCCAGCCCGCCGCAGACGCCGGCGATCTTGCGGTCGGCGCTGCTGCGGCGCAGCTGGTCGAAGGGCGGTGGGGCCTGACGGGTCTCGGTCATGGGTCGATCCTCCGTCCGTCCGGTCCTGCGCACCATCGGGGACGACCCTGGTCTGTCCCGGAGCCTGGCCCTCAGGGCGATCTCCGATGTGCGGGCGGCCGCAGACGTGTGACGATCGGTTCCACCATGAGCAGCCCTCCGTCCCGCACCCCCGCCGAGTGCCCGGTTCGCCGCGCCCACCGCAGCACCACCGACCGGTGGGTGGGCGGCGTCGCGGCCGGGCTCGCCGACCACCTGGGCCAGGACGCCCGGGTGGTCCGCGTCCTGTTCGTCGCGGCGACGCTCGTGGGCGGCCTCGGGGTGGTCCTCTACGCCGGTCTCTGGCTGACGCTGCCCACCGACCGTCGGTTCATCGACACCGCCCCGGGTATCGCGGCGGCCGAGCGCCAGGGCAAGCGGACCAGGGCGTCGTCCCGGTGGGCCGACAACGGCCTCGTCGTGGCGCTGGTGGTGCTGGCGCTCGGCATCCTCCTCTTCCTCCAGCTGCTCTCCGGTCGGGGGTTCTGGCTGTGGCCGGTCGTCCTGGGCCTCGGGGGCGTGGCCCTGCTGTGGCGCCAGGCCGACGAGGCCCAGGCGGAGCGCTGGTCCGACACGTCTGACCGGCTGGATCCGCTGCGGGCGCTGGTGGGGCAGGGCGGCGCGGCGGCGTACGCGCGCATCGGGGCCGGGGCGGTGCTCCTCGTGCTGGCGCTCGTGCTGTTCGCGGCCCGCAGCGGCGAGATCGCCCTCGCGCGCGACGTCGTGCTGACCGCGCTCCTCGCCGTCGTCGGGATCGGCCTGGTCCTCGCGCCCTGGCTGCTGCGGCTGGCCGGGGACCTCTCCTCCGAGCGCGCCGAGCGGATCCGGTCACAGGCCCGCGCCGACATGGCTGCCCACCTGCACGACTCGGTGCTCCAGACCCTCGCCCTGATCCAGAAGCACGCGGGCGACGAGCGGGCGGTGAGCACCCTGGCCCGTGGCCAGGAGCGCGACCTCCGCCGCTGGATGTACGGCGACGAGGACCGTGGAGCAGGCACGTTCGCCGCCGAGCTGCGCCGCGTGGCGGCCGAGGTCGACGACGCGCACGGCGTGCCGGTCGAGGTCGTCGTGGTGGGGGACCGCGGGGTGCAGGACCGCAGCCGTGCGGTCGTCCTCGCCGCCCGTGAGGCGATGACCAACGCCGCCAGGCACGCCGGTGCGCCCAGGGTCGACGTCTACGCCGAGGTCGCCTCCGACGGCGTCGAGGTCTTCGTGCGCGACCGCGGTGCGGGGTTCGACCCCGCGGACGTCGCCGAGGACCGGCTGGGCATCCGCAACAGCATCAGCGGCAGGATGGAGCGGCACGGCGGCCGGGCGTCGGTGCGCAGCACCCCCGGCGAGGGCACCGAGGTGCGTCTGGTGATGCCCCTGCCCGACCCCGACCGTGGACCCGACCACGAACCAGACCCCGGCCACGACGAGGAGATCCGATGACCGGCCCGACGCCCCGTCCGCCGCACCGCGTCGTGCTGGTCGACGACCACGCCATGTTCCGTGCCGGCGTCCGGGCCGAGATCGGCGAGGCGGTCAGCGTCGTGGCCGAGGCCGGCGACGTGGACTCCGGCGTCGCAGCGGTCCTGGAGCACGGCCCGGACGTGGTGCTGCTCGACGTCCACCTCCCCGGGGGCGGCGGGGCCGAGGTCATGCGGCGTACGGCCGCCCGGGTCCCCGGGACCCGCTTCCTGGCGCTGAGCGTCTCCGACGCCGCCGAGGACGTCATCGGCACGATCCGGGCCGGAGCGCGGGGCTACGTCACCAAGACCATCACCGGTACCGAGCTGGTCGACGCGATCGCCCGGGTGGCCGACGGCGACGCCGTGTTCTCGCCTCGGCTTGCCGGCTTCGTCCTCGACGCCTTCGCCGGCACCATCGAGGTCGCCCAGGTGGACGAGGACCTCGACCGGCTCACCGAGCGCGAGCGGGAGGTCATGCGCCTCATCGCCCGGGGTTACGCCTACAAGGAGGTCGCCTCCGAGCTGTTCATCTCGGTCAAGACCGTCGAGACCCACGTGTCGTCGGTGCTGCGCAAGCTCCAGCTGTCCTCCCGCCACGAGCTGACCCGGTGGGCGAACGACCGCAGGCTCCTCTAGCCCCGTTCCCGATCACCCACGGCGCGGGTCTCGCGCCGCCACACCGCTACCGTCGAACCATGGCTGCGCCCGACCCGTACTCCCACGAGCAGGACCTCCCGCACGTCGTCGTCCTGGTGGGCGCGACCGGCGACCTCGCGAAGCGGAAGCTCCTGCCCGGGCTGCTGCACCTCTTCCAGGAAGGGCTGGCCCGGCACGCCCACGTGGTGGGGACCTCGCTGGACGAGATCTCGACCGAGGAGTTCGTCGAGCTCGCCCGCGAGGCCTGCCAGGAGGGCAGCAACCGCAAGGCCGAGGACGGTGAGTGGCGTGCGTTCGCCGCGAAGCTCTCCTACGTCCCCCAGGGGGAGGGCGCTGCGGCGCTCCGCGACGCGGTGCTGGCCGCGGAGGAGCAGGTCGCCGAGGAGATGGCCCGCGAGCACCCCGGCGACGCCTTCGAGGTACGCCGGTTGCACTACCTGAGCGTGCCGCCGAGCGCGGCGCTGAAGGTCGTGCACACGCTCGACGAGGCGGGGCTGGTCGAGCGCTCGCGGATCGTCATGGAGAAGCCGTTCGGCACCGACCTGCCGAGCGCGCAGCGCCTCAACCACGAGCTGCACGAGGTCTTCGACGAGGACCAGGTCTTCCGCATCGACCATTTCCTGGGCAAGGAGGCGGCGCAGAACATCCTTGCCTTCCGCTTCGCCAACGGCCTCTTCGAGCCGATCTGGAACCGCAACCACATCGACCACGTCCAGATCGACGTGCCCGAGACTCTCGGCCTCGACGGCCGCGTCGGGTTCTACGAGGCGACCGGCGCCTACCGCGACATGGTGGTGACCCACCTGTTCCAGGTGCTCGCCTTCACCGCCATGGAGCCACCGACAGCTCTGGAGCCGGGCCCGATCGGCGAGGAGAAGAACAAGGTCTTCCGCTCGATGATGCCGATCGAGCCGCAGGACGTGGTGCGCGGCCAGTACGCCGGCTACGTCGACCAGGAGGGTGTCGACCACGACTCCGACACCGAGACCTTCGTGGCGCTGCGGGTGGCGATCGACAACTGGCGCTGGGCCGGGGTGCCGTTCTACCTGCGCACCGGCAAGAAGCTGGCGGAGGGCGCGCGGATCATCTCGATCGCCTTCAAGGAGCCGCCGCGCACGATGTTCCCCCAGGGGTCCGGCGTCGGCACACACGGTCCGGACCACCTGACCTTCGACCTCGCCGACGCCTCGAAGATGTCGCTGTCCTTCTATGGCAAGCGGCCCGGTCCGGGGATGCGGCTGGACAAGCTGAGCATGCAGTTCGCCCTGCACGACACGGCGTACGCCGGCGGCGCGCTCGAGGCGTACGAGCGGCTCATCCACGACGCGATGCGCGGCGACCACACGCTGTTCACCACCGCCGAGGGCATCGAGCGGCTCTGGGACCTCTCCCGCCCGCTGCTCGCCGCCCCACCCCCCGTGCGGCCGTACCCGCCGGGGTCGTGGGGTCCCAACGCCATCCACCAGCTCGTCACCCCGTACGCCTGGCGGCTCCCGTTCGAGCGCGGCTGGCGGGACCCGAACCCCCAGGCCGAGTAGCCGCCCAGGTCCACTACGGTGACGCCATGGAGATCCTGCGTCAGGTGCTGCTCGTGGTCCACATCCTCGGTTACGCCGCCCTGCTCGGCGGGCTGCTGGTCCAGCTCAAGGGCCCGTGGGCGGCCAACTCGCTGATGCGCGACGGCGTCGGCACGGCCTTCGTGACCGGCCTGCTGCTCGTCGGGGTGCTCGAGGCCGGTGACGCCGACGTCGACAACATGAAGGTCGGCGTGAAGTTCGTCATCGGGCTGGTCCTGCTGGTCCTCGTGATGGCGAACCTGAAGAAGCCGACGCTCCCCAAGGGCCTGTTCTACGGCGTGCTCGCGCTGACCCTGCTCAACATCGGTGTCGCGGTCTTCTGGAGCAGCGCGCACGCGTTCTGACCTGTCCCCCACGGCGCCTACGCTGGGGCCACGATGAGTGCGCTGTTCCCGATCCCCCAGGCCGATCCCTCTCCCGCCGACTCTGAGCGGCGTACGCCGGCCCGCCGGGACCCCGAGGAGCTCCTGGAGGGGCTCAACGACCCCCAGCGCGCTGCCGTCGTCCACGAGGGGCACCCGCTGCTGGTGGTCGCCGGCGCAGGGTCGGGCAAGACCCGGGTGCTCACCCGCCGGATCGCCTGGCTGATCTCCCAGCGCGGCGCGCACCCTGGCTCGATCCTGGCGATCACCTTCACCAACAAGGCCGCCGCCGAGATGCGGGAGCGGGTGGAGGAGCTGGTCGGGGGACGGGCCCGGATGATGTGGGTCTCGACCTTCCACTCCTCCTGTGTGCGGATCCTCCGCAAGGAGGCCGACAAGCTCGGCTTCAAGTCGAGCTTCTCGATCTACGACGCCGCGGACTCCAAGCGGCTGATGACGCTGTGCCTGCGCGACCTCGAGATGGACGTCAAGCGCTACCCGCCCCGCGCGGTCCTCAACTGGGTCTCGAACCAGAAGAACGAGCTGCGCGACCCCGATGAGGCGGCGAAGGACGCCCGCAACGGCCAGGAGGAGGCCTACGCGACGGCGTACGAGCTCTATCAGCGCCGCCTGGGCGAGGCGAACGCGCTGGACTTCGACGACCTGATCATGAGCACCGTCCACCTGTTCCAGGCCTTCCCCGAGGTGCGGGAGAGCTGGCGGCGGCGCTTCCGGCACGTGCTCGTCGACGAGTACCAGGACACCAACCACGCGCAGTACGCGTTCGTCCAGCAGCTGTGCGCCGCCGATCCCGAGGGTGGCGACGAGCGGCGTGCCGAGCCGGCCGAGCTCATGGTCGTCGGTGACGCCGACCAGTCGATCTACGCCTTCCGCGGCGCCAACATCCGCAACATCATGGCGTTCGAGGAGGACTTCCCCGACGCCACCACGGTCATGCTCGAGCAGAACTACCGCTCGACCCAGACGATCCTCACCGCCGCCAACGCCGTCATCGACCACAACCGCAGTCGCAAGCCCAAGCGGCTGTGGTCCGAGGCCGGCGACGGCGAGCGCATCGTCGGCTACGTCGCCGACGACGAGCACGACGAGGCCCGCTTCGTGGCCGAGCAGGTCGACCGGCTCACCGACGCCGGCGACGCCCGCCCCGGAGACGTGGCTGTCTTCTACCGCACCAACGCCCAGAGCCGGGTCTTCGAGGAGGTGTTCATCCGCGTCGGCCTGCCCTACAAGGTCGTCGGCGGCGTGCGCTTCTACGAGCGTCGCGAGGTCAAGGACGCGCTGGCCTACCTGCGCTCCCTCGACAACCCGGCCGACCAGGTCAGCGTGCGGCGCATCCTCAACACCCCCAAGCGGGGCATCGGCGACCGCGCGGAGGCCTGCGTCGACGCCCTCGCCCAGCGGGAGCGGATCACCTTCTTCGAGGCGCTCCAGCGAGCGAAGGAGGCGCCCGGCATCGCCACCCGGTCGCTGAAGTCGATCGAGGGGTTCGTGGCGATGATGGAGCAGGCCCAGCAGCTGGTCGCGGCCCGTGAGCGGGTCGACGTCGTCCTCGAGCACGTGCTCGCCGCCTCGGGCTACCTCGCCGAGCTAGAGGCCTCCGAGGACCCGCAGGACGAGACCCGGGTGGAGAACCTCGCCGAGCTCGTGGCGGTCGCCCGCGAGTTCGCCGACGACCCGGTGCTCGGGCCCTCCGCCGACCCGGCCGACATCGAGGCAGGCACCGCCCCGGCGCCGGAGCTGCGCGACTTCCTCGAGCGGGTGGCGCTGGTCGCCGACGCTGACCAGATCCCCGACCAGCCGGCCGGGGCCGATGCCGTGGACGCGGGTGTCGTCACCCTGATGACGCTGCACACCGCCAAGGGACTGGAGTTCCCCGTCGTCTTCCTCACCGGCCTCGAGGACGGCGTCTTCCCCCACCAGCGGTCCCTGGGCGACGCCCCCGAGCTGGAGGAGGAGCGCCGGCTGGCGTACGTCGGGATCACCCGCGCCGAGCAGCGGCTGCACGTGAGCCGGGCGGTCGTCCGCTCGGCGTGGGGCGCGCCGATGCACTACCCGGCCTCACGCTTCCTCGACGAGCTCCCTGTCGACCTCGTCGACTGGCGCCGTACCCAGGCCGAGCAGACCTCGTGGTCCCGTCCCGCGTTGGGCACCCTGCAGGCGCGCGGCGCCGCGGCGGTGCGCCGGTTCGGCGCCGCGTCCGCCAAGGCCGATGCGGCGGCGCGGGCGACGAAGACCCGAGCGGTGCCCTCGCTGGACGCGGGCGACCGCGTACAGCACGACACCTTCGGGCTCGGCACGGTGGTCAGCGTCGAGGGCGCGGGCGACCAGGCGGTGGCTTCGGTCGACTTCGGCACCGAGGGCGTGAAGCGGCTGCTGTTGCGCTACGCGCCGGTCGAGAAGCTCTGATCAGGGCGTGACGCCGTGCGCGATGAGCGCGGCGTAGGGGTCGACCGGGTCGCCGGCGCCGGGACGCACCTCGATGTGGAGGTGGGAGCCGGTCGAGTTCCCCGTGTTGCCCACCTCGCCGATCTGCTGGCCCGGGGAGACGGTCTGGCCGACCGAAACGCCATAGGAGTTCTGGTGGGCGTACCAGATCTCGGTGCCGTCGGCGAGGGTCACCACGGTCTTGTTGCCGTAGGAGCCGTCGTACCCGACCGAGGTCACCACGCCGGAGGTGACCGCGCGGACCGGCGTGCCGAGGGGGGCAGCCATGTCGAGGCCGGTGTGGGTCGTCGCCCAGAGGCCGAACTGCCCGAAGCGGGCGGTCAACCGGTAGCTGCCGACAGGCAGCGGGGAGACCCAGAGGTTGGCCGCGATCTCGTTGGCGTAGGACTGGGCGCTCTGCGCGAGCTTCTGCAGCGCGGCGTCGCGCTGGACCGACTGCGCGTCCGCGGCGTCCTGGAGGTCGGCGTCCGCGGCGTCGGCGAGGGCCTGGCGGCGCGAGTCGCGGCTCACGGCCTGCTGGCGGTTGACCAGGGCGGTGGAGAGCGCGCTGGTGGTGCGGGCGCTGGCCTGGGAGAAGTTGATCGGCTCGCTGCTGGCGTTGCCGCCACCCAGGGTGACCGCGCCGCCGGCGGCCAGCATCAGGGCAGCCGCGCCCACGACCGTGGGTGCGGGCACGGTCGGCAGGACGGTGGGGAAGAGGCTCCTGCGACGTCCGGCCCGGGCCCGCTCGGCCTTGCGCTTCCCGCCCGTGGCACGAGCAAGCGTTTGGGGAGCGGAGGGCGCGGGTACAGATCGCGAGACGCGGGACCCTTCAGGCCTCCCGGCGCGGTGGTTGCCCATGCACGTCCTCGTCGTCGTCGGATGATGTGTTCCTGTGTCCCCCGTGCCTCCTGCTCAACGAGCCGGGGCTCTGGGGGCTACGCGCGCTTTGGGGCTGCGCGACCGCCCACACTAACGGAGTCGGCATGGGAGCGCGAAAGCACACCCCTCTTCTGTGTGATCTAGATCACATTCGCGCCGTCTCGCCCGGGGTCCCGTGCCGGCGGACGTGGGCCAGCACGAGGTCGGCGAGCTCCGCGCCGTGGCTGGGGACGAGGAAGTGCCCCACGTCGAGCCGCTCGCGCACGAGGTCGGGACACCGGCCCTCGAGGCCGTCGAGCGAGGTGGGGGTGACGAACCCGTCGCGCTCGGCGACGACGACCTGCACCGGGACGCTCGTGCGCCACCGACGGGGACGGAGCACCCGCGCGACGTTGGCGCGGTAGAGGTTGACCGCGTGCCGGGCGTCGTGCGCCAGCCCCGGTCCCCAGGCGAGTGCGTCCAGCGTCGGGTCGATCCGGCCGACGAACCCGCGGGTCACGCCCTGGCCGCGGTCCCACATCTGCTCGGCCAGGCCCGGGACGAGGAAGAGGTAGACGTACCAGGAGTGCAGCGCCTGGCGCAGCGCCGCGGCGCGGGAGACATGGCGTCCACGGACCACGTCGCCCAGGTGGTCTAGCGGCGGTCCGCTGACCGAGGTGTACGACGCCAGCCGGCCGCGCAGTCTCGGGTCCCCGGCCGCTTCGGCGGCGAGCGCCTCCCACAGCTGCACTGAGCCCCAGTCGTGGCCCACCAGGTGGACCGGCCGCCCGGTCGGGACGGTGGCGTCGAGGACCGCGACGAGGTCGCTGACGAGGTGCGCCACGGCGTACTCGGACTTCGTCGGCGGCACGGTGGAGGCGCCGGCGCCGCGGTAGTCGTAGGTGACCAGGTGCAGGTCCGGCGCCCGGGCGGTCAGCCGGTCGAGGACCGGGCCCCACATCTGCTGGCGCTCGGGGAAGCCGTGGAGCAGCACGACGTGGGCGGCGGCCTCGGTCGCGGGGGCGCCGTGCTCGGTCACCGCGAGGGTGACGTGGGTGGGGCCTGAGGGGGACAGCACACCCCGGGTTGTACCGACGGTCATCTGGCGGACCCTACGTGGCCGGTACCGGGGGCACGCACTAGTGTCGGGCGGTGAATCTGCCCCGTAGCACTGACGGGCTGCCCTCATGCGCCCGCACCTCGACCAGAACGGGTGAACCGTGGATCTGATGGAGTACCAGGCGAAGGAACTCTTCGCCAAGCACGACGTACCGGGTGCTCCCGGCATCGTCGCCAACACGCCCGCCGAGGCCCGCGCGGCCGCCGAGAAGCTCGGCGTCGTCGTCGTCAAGGCCCAGGTCCAGGCCGGTGGCCGCGGCAAGGCCGGCGGCGTCAAGCTGGCCAAGACGCCGGACGAGGCCGAGGCCCACGCCGAGGCGATCCTCGGGATGGACATCAAGGGTCTGACGGTCAAGCGGGTGCTCATCGCCCCGGCCGCGACGATCGAGGAGGAGTACTACTTCTCCTTCCTGCTCGACCGCGCCAACCGACAGTACCTCTGCATTGCCAGCATCGAGGGTGGTGTCGAGATCGAGGAGGTCGCGAAGACCAACCCCGACGCGGTGAAGAAGATCGCCATCGACCCGGGCACCGGAGTCGACGAGGAGAAGGCCCGAGCCATCGTCGTCGAGGCCGGCTTCCCCGAGGCCCTCACCGACCAGGCCGTGGAGACCGTGCTCGCGCTGTGGAAGGTCTTCGTCGAGGAGGACGCCACGCTCGTCGAGGTCAACCCGCTCGCGCGGCTGGCCGGCGACAAGCTGGAGGCCCTCGACGGCAAGGTGTCGCTCGACGAGAACGCCGAGTTCCGCCAGCCCGACCACGTCGCGTTCGAGGACAAGGACGCCACCGACCCGCTCGAGGCCAAGGCCAAGGAGAAGGGGCTGAACTACGTCAAGCTCGACGGTGCCGTCGGCATCATCGGCAACGGCGCGGGCCTGGTCATGTCGACCCTCGACGTCGTCGCGTACGCCGGTGAGGCCCACGGCGGCGTCAAGCCCGCCAACTTCCTCGACATCGGTGGCGGCGCCAACGCCAAGGTGATGGCGGACGGGCTCGACGTCATCCTCGGCGACGAGCAGGTCAAGTCGGTCTTCGTGAACGTCTTCGGTGGCATCACCGCCTGCGACGAGGTCGCCAACGGCATCAAGGGTGCGCTGGAGATCCTCGGCGACGCGGCCACCAAGCCGCTCGTGGTCCGCCTCGACGGCAACAACGTCGAGAAGGGTCGCGCGATCCTGGACGAGATGAACCACCCGCTCGTCACGCAGGTGGACACCATGGACGGCGCGGCCGACAAGGCCGCCGAGCTGGCGAACGACTGAGCCGGGACGAGAGAGCGAGAGTCACTGCAATGTCGATCTACCTGAACAAGGACTCCAAGATCATCGTCCAGGGCATGACCGGGGGGATGGGCTCCAAGCACACCACCCTCATGCTCGAGGCGGGATCCAACATCGTCGGCGGCGTGAACGCGCGCAAGGCCGGCACCACCGTCGAGCTGGCGGGCAAGGAGCTGCCGGTCTACGGCAGCGTCAAGGAGGCGATGGCCGAGACCGGCGCCGACGTGTCGGTGCTCTTCGTGCCGCCGGCCTTCACCAAGGACGCCTGCATCGAGGCCATCGACGCCGGCATCGGCCTGCTCGTGGTCATCACCGAGGGCGTCCCCGTCCAGGACTCCGCCGAGGTGTGGGCCTACCTGGATGGCAAGAACACCCGGATGATCGGCCCCAACTGCCCGGGCATCATCACGCCCGGGGAGTCGCTGGCCGGCATCACGCCGCACACGATCGCCGGCAAGGGCCCCGTCGGCCTGGTCTCCAAGTCCGGCACGCTCACCTACCAGATGATGTACGAGCTGCGGGACTACGGCTTCTCGTCCGCCATCGGCATCGGTGGTGACCCGATCATCGGCACCACCCACATCGACGCGCTGCAGGCCTTCGAGGACGACCCGGAGACCGAGGCGATCGTGATGATCGGCGAGATCGGCGGCGACGCCGAGGAGCGTGCGGCGGCGTACATCAAGGAGCACATCACCAAGCCCGTGGTCGGCTACGTCGCCGGCTTCACCGCGCCCGAGGGCAAGACGATGGGCCACGCCGGCGCCATCGTCTCGGGCTCCTCGGGCACCGCACAGGCGAAGAAGGAGGCCCTCGAGGCCGTGGGCGTGAAGGTCGGCAAGACGCCGTCCGAGACCGCCCAGCTCATGCGGGACCTGCTGAAGGCTCGCAGCTGAGCCAGCGCCACCCAGCACCCACCACGGCCCGCGACGTCACGTCGCGGGCCGTGGTGCGTCCGCAGGTCAGGTGACGGCGTGCCGCTCGGCGTACCGGGGGTCGTGGTGCTCGCGCCCGGCCAGCACCGCGGCGAGCGCCTCGAGCGCGGAGTCGACGTCGGCGGGGGAGACGTAGAGCGGCGCGAACCCGAAGCGGGCGATGTCGGGGTCGCGGAAGTCGCCGACCACACCGCGGGCCACCAGCGCCTGGACCAGCCCGTAGGCGTGCGGGTGGCGCAGGGAGACCTGGCTGCCGCGGCGCTCCGGGTCGCGTGGTGACGCGAGGGAGAGCTGCTCCTCGGCGTGCCGCCGGGCGAGGGTGTCCACGCCGGCGACGAACTGCTCGGTGAGCGCCACCGAGGCGCGCCGCACCGCCGCCATGTCGACGCCGTCGAAGACGGTGAGCGCAGCGTCGAGCGCCGACAGCGCCAGCACCGGCGGGGTGCCGACAGCCAGCCGACCGACCCCGCGGCGCGGGGTGTGGTCCAGGCGCATCGCGAACGGCTCGGTGTGGCCCATCCAGCCCGCCACCGGAGGGTCGAGATCGTCGTGGTGCCGCCGCGCCACCCAGGTGTACGCCGGGCTCCCCGGCCCCGCGTTGAGGTACTTGTAGGTGCAGCCGACCGCGAGGTCCGCGCCGCTGCCCGCGAGGTCGACCTCGAGGGCACCCGTGGAGTGGCACAGGTCCCACTGGGCCAGCGCCCCGGCCTCCTGGACGACCCGGGTGACCTCGGGCATCGCCCAGAGGGCGCCGGTGCGGAAGTCCACGTGGGTCAGCGAGACCAGGGCGACGTCGTCGTCCAGCGCGGCCTCGACGGCAGCGACCCCACCGTCGGGACTGTCACCCGGCCCGTCGCACCAGCGCAGGGTGAGGCCGAGCAGTCGGCAGACCGACTGCGCGACGTAGGCGTCGGTGGGGAAGGTGGTGCGGTCGAGGACCAGGACGGAGCGGTCGGGGCGCAGCCGGCTCGCGGCGACCATCGTGGCGAAGAGCGCCTGGCTGGTCGACTCGCCGACGTGGATCTCGTCGGCCCCGGCGCCCAGCAGGGGGGCGAGCCGCCGGGCGACCCGGGCGGGCAGGTCGATCCAGCCCTCCCCGGGACCGGCGGACGGGGGCCGGTTCCAGGACCCGATCAGACCGGTGCCCCACTCCTCGGTGACGACGGTGCGCACCCGGTCCTCCACAGCGCGCGGGAGCGCGCCGAGCGAGTTGCCGTCGAGGTAGACGAGCCCCTCGGGGAGGGCGAAGAGCTCACGGCGCAGGACGTCGTCGGTCATCCCAGTTCTCCGAGCCGCTCGAGCGCACGTTCGGCGAGGGCGCGGAAGGACGCGGCGTCGATGTCCAGGCCGCCGGCCGGGGTGAAGGTGATCTGGGCGACTCGCTTCTCGGCCCGCACCAGGGCGGTGCGGAAGCGGATCACCTCGTTGTCGGAGATCTCGGTGGTCACCTGCCAGATCGCGAGCTCGGTCCCGGCCCGGCGGTCGGACGTCCGGGCCAGCGGCTGCACCGAGCTGGCGAGGTCCCGGTCCTCGCAACCGGCGAGGCGCGCGACGGCGCGCTGGAAGGCGCCCTCGGCCCGGCGCTGAGCGCGGAAGCGGCCGAAGGACGTGGCGACGCCGAACTGGACCGGGAGGTCGGCTTCGGGGATGACGAACGTCCGGCTGCTCCCGGCGCGGGCCCCCGCCTCGATGAAGTCGGTGTCGTCGCAGGTGGTCGTCGCCGGGTTGGGGCTGGCGGGGGCGGGAGACGTGCCTGCCCACGGCTCGTTGACCCTGCCCACGGCGGGGAGGTCGATGACCGCGACCAGCCCCGGTTCCTCGCCGGCCGCCAAGGGAGCGACGGGCCGCACCTGGCCGACCGCCGCGCAGGCACCGGCGGCCGGGGACTCGCACAGCCCCCCGACCGCGTTCGCGAGGAGCTGGGCGCTGCGCTGCGTTGGCGTCCCCCGGTCGCCGGTCGTCGTGGTCACCACGCTGGTCGTGAGCCGCCCGGTGCGTGCCACGGCGACCGTGTAGGTCGTCACGGGGCGCTCGGCGACCCGCAGGGTGAGCAGGTAGCCCTCGTCGGCGGTGTTCACGACCTCGTGGGTCGTGATCAGCTGCAGACGCGCGAGGGAACAACCGGCGTACCACTGGGTGGTGGTCTCGAAGGCTTGCTCGGCCTGCCGCTCGGTGCGGCTGAGCTCGACGGTCTGCACCCGGGAGCGTTCAGCCCCGCCGCGCTCGGAGAAGCGCCGCACGAGGGCCTCGGAGCCGTCCGGGTCGGCGAAGCGCGCGGTCTGGCAGACGCTGTTGATGCCGTCGCCGCGGGTGTTGTCGCCGGTGGTCTCCACCTCCCACCGTCCGTCGGCGCCGACGGCCCCCACCTGGACCGCGTCGAGCAGCATCGCGCGGCTCAGCGGGGGTGGCGGTAGCTCCGGCGGCGAGGCCGGGCCCACCGCGGTGCCGGTCGAGGTGGGGGCGTGCACCAGGGCGCCGGCAGCCACGGTGAGCACCACGGCGACGAACGAGGCGACGGCGGTGTGCACCTGTCGGCGCTTGCGGCCGGCGCGACGCAGGAGCGGGGGACGGGGGAGCGTGGTCTGGTCGGTGACCACCCGCAGTCCCCGGAGCACCGCGGGCAGCATGTCCGGGCTGAGGTCGAGGGCGCTGGCCAGCTCCGCCGTCCCGGTCTGGAGCCACTCCGCGGCGACTGCGAGCGGCTGGCCGAGCTCACGGGCCGACCGGGACATCGGCACACCGGCCAGGTGCCGGAGCAGGACCGCCTTGCGGGGCCCGGTGTCGAGCGCTGCGAGCGCGGTCAGGAGACGGGCGTGCATCGGGTCCAGGGAGCGGTCGCGGCGACCGAGCCGGGCGGTGTGGCGGCGTTGTGCGTCGCGCCAGGCGCGCGGGCGGACCCAGTCCAGCGGCTCCTCCAGGTGGGAGACCTTGCGCCAGTGGTGCCAGGCGGCGGTGTACGCGTCACGGACGGCCGCCCGGGCGGCCGTCTGGTCCGCGGTGAGGGCGAAGGTCGAGACCAGGAGGTCGTCGCGGGTCGCGCGGTAGAAGGCGTCGAAGGACTCCTCGGCCGCGCCCGGGTCCCCCGGGCGCACGTCCTCGTCTGCTCGCTGCTCCGCCATGACGGCGTCACGGTACCGGCCCGGGGGAGTGCCCGGCGCGCCTGGACCGTCCCGCCCGGACGGTGGGCCAGCATGGACGGGTGACTGACCTGATCGCCCGTGCCCGGGGAGCCGCCACATCCGGCCCGGACCGGACCGAGAGTGGCCGGCCCCTGGCGCTCACCGCACCGCTCGCCGGCCTCGCCGCCGGGCTCGTGCCTCTCCTCGTGACGTCGGTGGTGGCGCTGACGGGGTGGTTCGCCGCTGACGCGGGTGCGCACGGGTCCACCCGGGACGCCCTGCGCGTCGGCGCCGACGCATGGCTGCTCGGCCTCGGGGCACGCCTCGACCTGGGGGGCGCGGCCGTCGGGGTCGTGCCCTTCGCCCTCACCGCCCTCGCGGCCTGGGCGGCGTACCGGAGCGGTCGGTGGGTGGGTCGCTCGGGCGGGGTCACCGACGACCGCCAGCTCGCGCTCGCCGTCGGCCTGCTCGCCCTCACGCACGCGGCGCTCGCGGTTCTCGTGGGTGTCCTGGCCTCGGTCGGTACGGCGCGCCCACACCTGGGTGGTGCGTTCCTCGGGGCCCTGGTGCTCGGTGTCCTCGCCGGGGGCGCGGGGGTCGTGATCGGGGCCGCGCGCACCGCCGACCTGCTCGCCCGGGTGC
Organism: Nocardioides sp.; assembly: GCA_030698375.1. Lineage (GTDB taxonomy): Bacteria > Actinomycetota > Actinomycetes > Propionibacteriales > Nocardioidaceae > Nocardioides_A. Next base: position 28,242 of record JAUYLL010000048.1, read on the forward strand.
CGGGCAGGGTCCGCACCACGGCGGACGACGTGCTCCGCGTGGCCGGCCTCGCCCTGCTCCTGCTCACCGCCGTTTCCGCGGTCCTGCTCGCCGGGCTCTACGTCGCGGAGTTCGGCACGACCGCGAACCTCGTCGGCGCCCTGGACCTGGCGCCCGCCGATGTGGTCGCGCTCGGGCTCGTCGGCGTGCTCCTGGTCCCCAACCTCCTGCTGCTCGCCGCCTCCTACCTGCTGGGGCCGGGCTTCGCGGTCGGCACCGGCACGATCGTCTCCCCCTCCGCCCTCGACCTCGGCACCGTCCCCGCGCTGCCGTTCCTCTCGGTCCTCCCGGAGACCGACCCGGGGTCGTGGACGACGGCCCTGGTGGCGCTGCCGCCGCTCTGTGCCGCCGCCGCGGTGCTCCTCCTGCACCGTGCCCGCCCGACGACCTCGTGGGAGGCCGCGCTGGTCCGTGGCCTCGGCGGCGGTGCCGCCGCCGGGGTCGCCCTCGCGGTGCTCGCGGCGCTCGGGTCTGGTGCGCTCGGCCCGGGCACCATGGCAGTCGTGGGACCCGCTGCCGGGCCGGTCCTGCTGGCCGGGGTCGTCGCGCTGGGCCTCGGGGGCGGCGCGGCCGCTCTCCTGGCCACCTGGTGGCGGCGTCGTGGGGGCGCGCCGGAGGCTCGGTAGCCTTCCCCCGTGCCCCCCACCCCTCCCTCCTCCGGCCCTGCGCGGCTGGTGGTCCTGGTCTCGGGGAGCGGCACCAACCTGCAGGCGCTCCTCGACGCTGCCACTGACCCGGCGTACGGCGTCGAGGTGGTGGCCGTGGGCGCGGACCGGCCGGCGATCACCGGCCTGGAGCGTGCCGAGCGCGCCGGGGTCCCCACCTTCGTGCGCCGTGTGGGCGACTTCGGTGACCGGGCCGCCTGGGACGCCGACCTGGCGCGCACGGTGGCCGAGTACCAGCCCGACCTCGTCGTGCTGGCGGGGTTCATGAAGCTCGTGGGCCAGGAGTTCCTGGCCCGCCACGGCAGCCGCACCGTCAACACCCACCCGGCGCTCTCGCCGTCGTTCCCCGGCATGCACGGCCCCGCCGAGGCGCTGGCGCACGGTGTGAAGGTGACCGGGGCGACACTCTTCGTCGTCGACGCGGGGGTCGACACGGGGCCGATCGTGGCCCAGACCGCCGTGCCGGTGCTCGACGACGACGACGTCGAGTCCCTCCACGAACGCATCAAGGCCGCCGAGCGCAGCATGCTCGTCGAGGCCGTGGGCCGGATGGCCCGAGAAGGATTCACCATCACCGACAGGAAGGTCCGGTTCGGACGTGAGTGAGAAGAAGCCCCTGCGACGCGCGCTCGTGTCGGTCTACGACAAGACTGGTCTCGAGGAACTGGCGACCGGCCTGCACGCGGCCGGCGTCACCCTGGTCTCCACCGGCTCGACGGCCGCCCGCATCGCCGGCGCCGGTGTCCCGGTGACCAAGGTGGAGGAGCTCACCGGCTTCCCCGAGTGCCTCGACGGCCGGGTGAAGACCCTCCACCCGCGCGTGCACGCCGGCATCCTCGCCGACCTGCGCCTCGACGCACACCGTGACCAGCTCGCCGATCTCGGCGTCGAGCCGTTCGACCTGGTGGTGGTCAACCTCTACCCGTTCGCCGCGACCGTGGCCTCTGGCGCGACCCCCGACGAGTGCGTCGAGCAGATCGACATCGGCGGGCCGTCGATGGTGCGGGCGGCGGCGAAGAACCACCCGAGCGTCGCCGTCGTCACCTCCCCGGACAGGTACGCCGACGTGCTCGCCGCGGCGCAGGAGGGCGGCTTCACCCTGGCCGAGCGCCAGCGGCTGGCCGCCGAGGCCTTCGTCCACACCGCGTCGTACGACGTCGAGGTCGCCTCCTGGATGGGCAGCGTCGTCGCCGACACCTCCGAGGGCACGGGCTTCCCCGCGTGGATGGGCGCGACCTGGGAGAAGGACGCCGTGCTCCGGTACGGCGAGAACCCCCACCAGCGGGCGGCGCTGTACCGCGACGGCGCGCTGACGGTGCCCGGCCTGGCGCAGGCGCACCAGCTGCACGGCAAGGAGATGTCCTACAACAACTACCTCGACGCCGACGCCGCCCGCCGGGCCGCGTTCGACTTCGACGAGCCGGCCGTGGCGATCATCAAGCACGCCAACCCGTGCGGGATCGCGGTCGGCGCCGACGTGGCCGAGGCGCACCGCAACGCGCACGCCTGCGACCCGGTCTCCGCGTTCGGCGGCGTGATCGCCACGAACGTCCCCGTGAGCAAGGCGATGGCCGAGCAGGTCGCCGACGTCTTCACCGAGGTCGTCGTGGCGCCGGGCTACGAGGCCGGTGCGCTCGAGGTGCTGACCACGAAGAAGAACATCCGGGTGCTCGAGGCCAAGTCGCTCCCGCGCGGGAGCGTCGAGATCCGCAAGATCTCCGGCGGCCTGCTCGTCCAGGAGCGCGACGCCGTCGACGCCGTGGTCGACGGAGACGGTCCCGGGGGCGACGACCCGACCACCTGGACCCTGGTGACCGGGAACCCGGCGAGCGACGAGCAGCTGGCCGACCTGGCGTTCGCGTGGCGGGCGTGCCGGTCGGTGAAGTCGAACGCCATCCTGCTCGCCTCGGGCGGCGCCTCGGTCGGCGTCGGCATGGGCCAGGTCAACCGCGTCGACTCCTGCAAGCTGGCCGTGACCCGGGCCGGTGAGCGGGCCGCGGGGTCGGTGGCTGCCTCGGACGCGTTCTTCCCGTTCCCCGACGGACCGCAGATCCTCATCGACGCCGGCGTCAGCGCGATCGTGCAGCCCGGCGGGTCGGTGCGCGACGCCGAGGTCGTCGCCGCGTGCGAGGCAGCGGGCGTGACGATGTACCTCACCGGCGCCCGGCACTTCTTCCACTGAGAGGATGCACCCGTGACTGCACAGATCCTCGACGGCAAGGCCACCGCAGCGGCGATCAAGGACGAGCTGAAGGTCCGTGTGACGCGGCTCCGCGACCTCGGCGTCGTGCCGGGGCTCGGCACCGTCCTGGTCGGGGACGACCCCGGGAGTCGGTGGTACGTCAACGGCAAGCACAAGGACTGCGCCGAGGTCGGGATCGAGTCGATCCGGGTGGACCTCCCCGCCGACGTGTCCCAGGGGGCCGTCGAGGAGGCGGTCGCCGGGCTCAACGCCGACCCGGGCTGCACCGGCTACATCGTCCAGCTGCCGCTGCCCAAGCACATGGACGAGAACGCCGTCCTCGGCCTCATCGACCCGCTCAAGGACGCCGACGGCCTGCACCCGACCAACCTGGGGTGGCTCGTGCTCGGCAAGGAAGCGCCGCTTCCCTGCACACCGGCCGGGATCGTCGAGCTGCTGCGTCGTCACGACGTCGAGATCGCCGGGGCCGACGTGTGCGTGGTCGGCCGCGGTGTCACCGTCGGGCGGCCGCTCGGGCTGCTGCTCACCCGCCGCAGCGAGAACGCGACGGTGACCCTGTGCCACACCGGAACTCGCGACCTCGCCAGCCACGTGCGGCAGGCCGACATCGTGGTCGCCGCGGCCGGCGTGCCGGGGATCATCCGCGGCGAGATGCTCAAGCCGGGCGCCGCCGTGCTCGACGTGGGCGTCTCGCGGGTGGACGGCAAGATCGCCGGTGACGTGGCCGACGACGCCTACGACGTCGCGGGCTGGATCTCGCCCAACCCCGGCGGTGTGGGCCCGATGACGCGAGCGATGCTCCTGGCCAACGTCGTGCTCGCAGCCGAACGCGCGGCCGGGCTGGCGTGACCTTCGGCCGGCCGGAGACCGTCGGGGGAGTGGTCTACCTCGGCGTGCTCGGTGCGGTCGGCGCGGGACTGGCGATGGTCGCTGTTGGCTCGTGGCGCACGGGCGTGGTCTGGATGGGCGCCGGGCTGCTGGTCGCCGCGACCGGGCGGCTCGTGCTGGGGGACTACGCCTCAGGGATGCTGCGGGTGCGGCGCCGGCGCTGGGTCGACGGCCTGCTGCTCACGGTGGCCGGGGTGGCGATGATCCTGCTGGCCATCACCATCCCCGACCAACCGGGCTGAGCGGTCGATCTCTGGTCAGGCTCCCCTGACCCGGCCTCAGATCAGGCCGAGCTCCTTGACCGCGTCGCGCTCCTCGATGAGCTCGGCGGCGGTGGCGTCCATGCGGCCGCGGCTGAAGTCGTCGATCTCCAGGCCCTGGACGATCTCCCAGTCGCCGTCCTTCGTCGTGACGGGGAAGCTGTAGATCAGGCCCTCCGGGACGTCGTACGAGCCGTCGGAGGCGACGGCCATCGAGACCCAGTCGTTCTCGGCCGAGCCCTGCAGCCAGTCGCGGGCCGCGTCGATGGTCGCCGAGGCGGCGGAGGCGGCCGAGGAGGAGCCCCGCGCCTCGATGATGGCCGCGCCGCGCTTGGCGACGGTGGGGATGAAGTCGTCCGCGATCCAGGCCTGGTCACCGACGACCTCGGCGGCGTTCCGGCCGGCGATCTCGGCGTGGAAGATGTCGGGGTACTGGGTGGCGGAGTGGTTGCCCCAGATCGTCATCTTGCTGATGTCGGTGACCGGCGCGCCGGTCTTCGCGGCCAGCTGCGAGATCGCACGGTTGTGGTCCAGGCGGGTGAGCGCGGAGAACCGCTCGCGGGGGATGTCGGGAGCGTTGGTCATCGCGATGAGGGCGTTGGTGTTCGCCGGGTTGCCGGTGACGCCGATGCGTACGTCGGAGGCGGCGACCTCGTTGAGGGCCTTGCCCTGCGCGGTGAAGATCGCACCGTTCGCCTCGAGCAGGTCGCCGCGCTCCATGCCCTTGGTACGGGGGCGTGCACCGACGAGGAGGGCGAGGTTCGCGCCCGCGAAGACGGTGTGCGGGTCGTCACCGATCTCGACGCCGGCGAGCGTGGGGAACGCGCAGTCGTCGAGCTCCATGACGACACCCTCGAGCGCCTTGAGTGCGGGGGTGATCTCGAGCAGCTGGAGCTGCACGGGGGTGTCCTTGCCGAGCAGCGCACCGCTGGCGATGCGGAAGAGCAGGCTGTAGCCGATCTGGCCGGCGGCTCCGGTGACGGCGACCTTGACGGGGGTGGGGCTCACGGCGACTCCTCGTGGTGCGGTGCGGTGCGGGACATGGGTGCAGGCCGACGCTACCGCGATCGCGGAGCCGCATCACGCGAGGGTTTCGGGGGCGGACCCCCGTGAGATATCTTGACGTCAAGAAACTTGCACCAGACCCCCTAGGACGGAGCACCGGTGAGCGACGACGCGACGATCATCTACACCCACACCGACGAGGCGCCCCTGCTGGCGACGTACTCGTTCCTGCCGATCGTCTCCGCGTACGCGGCCAAGGCAGGTGTCGCGGTCGAGACCCGGGACATCTCCCTGGCGGGCCGGATCATCGCGCAGTTCCCCGAGCGCCTGACCGACGAGCAGCGGATCGACGACGACCTCGCCGAGCTCGGCCAGCTGGCCACGCAGCCCGAGGCGAACATCATCAAGCTGCCCAACATCTCCGCCTCCATCCCGCAGCTGAAGGCCGCGATCAAGGAGCTGCAGGAGCAGGGCTACGACCTGCCGGCGTACCCCGAGAACCCGCAGTCCGAGGAGGAGAAGGAGGCCCGGGCCAAGTACGACACGGTCAAGGGCTCCGCGGTGAACCCGGTCCTGCGTGAGGGCAACTCCGACCGGCGCGCACCCGCCTCGGTGAAGAACTACGCCAAGGCGCACCCGCACAGCATGGGTGCCTGGTCGTCGGAGTCGAAGACCAACGTCGCCACCATGGGCGAGCACGACTTCCGCTCGAACGAGAAGTCCGTCGTCGTCGACGGCGACGACACGCTGCGGATCGAGCACGTCGGTGCCGACGGCACCACCACCGTCCTCAAGGACGACGTGAAGGTGCTCGCCGGCGAGGTCGTCGACGCGACCTTCATGGACGTCGCGGCACTGCGCCGTTTCCTCACCGAGCAGATCGCCCGAGCCAAGGCCGACGACGTCCTCTTCTCGGTGCACCTCAAGGCCACGATGATGAAGGTCTCGGACCCGATCATCTTCGGCCACGCCGTGCAGGCCTTCTTCCCGACCCTCTTCGAGCAGTACGGCGAGCAGCTGGCCGCGGCGGGCATCTCGCCCAACGACGGTCTCGGCGCCCTCATGAACGCGGTGGCCGACCTGCCGGACGGTGACGCCATCAAGGCCGCGGTCGAGCAGGGCCTCGCCGAGGGGCCGCGGATGGCGATGGTCGACTCCGACAAGGGCATCACCAATCTCCACGTGCCCTCCGACGTCATCATCGACGCCTCGATGCCGGCGATGATCCGCACCTCCGGTCACATGTGGGGCCCCGACGGCGGCGAGGAGGACACCCTCGCGGTGATCCCGGACTCCTCCTACGCCGGCGTCTACCAGACCGTCATCGACGACTGCCGCGCGCACGGCGCCTACGACCCCGCGACGATGGGCTCGGTGCCCAACGTCGGTCTGATGGCCAAGGCAGCCGAGGAGTACGGCTCCCACGACAAGACCTTCGAGGTCCCCGCGGCCGGCAGCGTGCGCGTCGTGTCGTCCGCCGGTGACGTCCTCCTCGAGCACGACGTCCAGCCCGGTGACATCTGGCGCGCCTGCCAGACCAAGGACGCCTCGATCCGCGACTGGGTGAAGCTCGCCGTGACCCGCGCCCGGGCGAGCGGTTCCCCGGCGATCTTCTGGCTGGACGAGTCCCGTGCCCACGACGCCCGTCTCATCGCGAAGGTGAACGAGTACCTCGCCGACCACGACACCGACGGGCTCACGATCGAGATCATGGCGCCGGCCGAGGCCACGGCGTACACCCTCGAGCGGATCCGTCGCGGCGAGGACACCATCTCGGTGACCGGCAACGTGCTGCGCGACTACAACACCGACCTGTTCCCGATCCTCGAGGTCGGCACCAGCGCCAAGATGCTCTCCGTGGTCCCGCTGATGAACGGCGGCGGGCTCTTCGAGACCGGCGCGGGCGGCTCGGCGCCGAAGCACGTCCAGCAGCTGGTGAAGGAGAACTACCTGCGCTGGGACAGCCTCGGCGAGTTCTTCGCCCTCGCGGCGAGCTTCGAGCACCTCGCGTCCTCGACCGGCAACGCCCGGGCACAGGTCCTGGCCGACACGCTCGACAAGGCGACCGGCACCTTCCTCAACGAGGACAAGTCCCCGACCCGTCGGGTGGGCGGCATCGACAACCGCGGCTCGCACTTCTACCTGGCGCTCTACTGGGCCCAGGAGCTCAGCCGCCAGTCCGAGGACGCCGACCTCGCGGCCGCGTTCGGTCCGCTGGCGGAGTCGCTCGCGCAGCACGAGGAGACCGTCGTCGCGGAGCTGGCGGCGGTCCAGGGTGCGCCGGCCGACATCGGGGGCTACTTCCGTCCCGACCCGGCGAAGGCCGACGCCGTGATGCGCCCCTCGAAGACCCTCAACGACGCGCTCGCCGCTCTCTGAGTCCCAGGTCACGCACCCGGCGGGAACACCTCCCGCCGGGTGCGTGCTTGTCTCCCCGTGACCTCGTCCCTCGCACTCGCCTCCCCGGCCGTGCCGACCGTGCCCCCACGTGCGGGCTGGGCGATCCTCGCGCTCGCCCTGGGTGGCTTCACCATCGGCACCACCGAGTTCGTCACGATGGGTCTGCTGCCGGAGGTCGCCCGCGGCATCGGTGAGGACATCCCCACCACCGGCCACGTGATCAGTGCCTATGCGGCGGGTGTCGTCGTCGGCGCGCCGGTGATCGTCTCGCTGGCCGCACGGCTTCCCCGACGAGGCCTGGTGGTGGCGCTCGTGCTCGCCCTCGGCGCCGGGAACGCCCTGACCGCGCTCGCGTCGTCGTACCCGCAGATGATGGCCGCGCGTTTCCTCGCCGGCCTGCCGCACGGCGCCTACTTCGGGGTGGCCTCGCTCATCGCCGCTTCCCTGGTCGCCCCCCACCTGAAGGGCCGGGCGGTCAGTGGCGTGATGCTCGGGCTCTCCGTGGCCACCGTCGCCGGCGTCCCGGCGAGCACCTGGCTGGGTCAGGAGCTCGGCTGGCGCAGCGCCTACTGGCTTGTGCTCGGCCTGGCGATCGCCACCGCCGTGATGCTGCTGCTCGCCGTGCCGGCCGCGCCCGGCAACCCCGGGGCCACCGTTCGCGGCGAGCTCGCGGCCCTGAGGCAGCCCCAGGTGCTGTACGCCGTCGCCGCCGGGATGATCGGGTTCGGCGGGGTGTTCGCGATGTACAGCTACGTCGCGCCCCTGGTCACCGAGGAGACGGGCGTCGCGCGCGGGGCGATCCCGTGGTTCCTGCTGGCCTTCGGCGTCGGCTCGGTCCTCGGCACCTGGCTCGCCGGCCGCCTCGCCGACTGGGACGTCGAGCGGTCGGTCGTGGGCGGCTTCGCGGCCTCCGTGGTGGTCCTGCTCCTGGTCGTGGCGGGTGCCGGCAGCGTGACCGCGACCGCCGTCCTGGTCCTGCTGGTCGGCGTCCTCGGCTCCGTCCTCGCGGTGACCCTCCAGCTGCGTCTCATGCACGTCGCCGGGGACGCCGAGATGCTCGGCGCCGCCCTCAACCACTCCGCGCTCAACGCCGCCAACGGCCTCGGCGCGTGGGCCGGCTCGATCGTCATCGCCGCCGGGCACGGCTACCGCGCCCCCAGCCTGGTCGGCGCCGGCCTCGCCGCCCTGGGGCTGGTCGTGTTCCTCGCGGGGCTGGCTGCCCAGCGGCATCAACGGGGTGGATCACTGTCGCCAGGTGACAGCGATCCACCCGGATGATCGAGCAGCACGGCCGCCCCGCGGCCTGACCGGGCCCGTATGCCTCGCCCTATGCTGGTCGACATGTCCAGCAGACCCCGAAGACCTGGGCGCACCAGGTGAACGAGACCCTGCTCAACCTCGCGCTCGTCCTGGTGTTCGTGCTGGTCGGCGGTGTCTTCGCCGCTGCGGAGATCGCGCTGGTCTCGCTCCGGGACTCGCAGGCGAGGGGGCTGGCCGACCGCGGTCGGCGGGGCCGCATCGTGGCCGAGCTGAACGCCGACCCGAACCGCTTCCTCTCCGGCGTCCAGATCGGCGTCACCCTCATGGGCTTCCTGTCGGCGGCGTTCGGTGGGGCGACCCTCTCGGACGACGTCGTGCCGGTCGTCGAGGCTGCCGGAGTGCCGGCCGGTGCGTCCCAGCCGGTCGCGCTGGTCCTGGTGACGGTGTTCATCGCCTACCTCTCCCTGGTGCTAGGCGAGCTCACGCCGAAGCGGCTCGCGCTGCAGCGGGCCGAGGCGTTCTCCTTGGCGCTGGGTCCGCTCATCGACCGGATCTCACGCCTTGTGCGTCCGGTGATCTGGCTGCTCTCGGTATCGACGAACGCGCTCGTGCGGCTGCTCGGCGGCGACCCCGGCGCACAGCGCGAGCAGATGTCGGACGAGGAGCTCCGCGACCTCGTGCACGCCCACGCGACGCTGGGGGAGGAGGAGCGGCGGATCCTCGAGGACGTCTTCGAGGCCGGTGACCGGCTGCTGCGCGAGGTGATGATCCCGCGCACCGGGGTCGCCTTCCTCGACGAGGACACTCCGGTGTCCACAGCGGCACGGGACGCGCGCGCCAAGCCGCACTCGCGCTACCCCGTCATCCGGGGCACGGCCGACGACGTGGTCGGGTTCGTCCACGTACGGGACCTGCTCGACCCCGCGATGGTCGACCGCAGTGTGCGGTGCGGCGAGCTCGCGCGGCCCACCCTGACACTGCCGTGGACCCGCCCGCTCCTCTCGGCGCTGGCGGACATGCGTCGCGAGGGCCAGCACCTGGCGATCGTCGCCGACGAGTACGGCGGCACGGCCGGCATCGTCACCATGGAGGACCTCATGGAGGAGCTCGTCGGTGACATCCGCGACGAGTACGACGTCGCGGTGCCGGAGACCACCCGCTCGCTCGAGGGCGTGGTGGAGGTCGACGGCCTGCTCAACCTGGACGACTTCGAGGACGAGACCGGGGTGACGCTGCCCGAGGGGCCCTACGAGACCGTCGCGGGTTTCCTCATGCAGCAGCTGGGCCGGGTGCTCCGCGAGGACGACGTGGTCGAGCACCGGGGCGCGCGCATCACCGTGCTGAGCGTCGACGGCAGACGGCTGTCCCGGGTGCGGGTGGACCACCCGCCGACCCCCGAGGCGGACGGCCCGTCGGGCGGGACCGAGGCGGAGGCCGACGCAGCCCGGTGAGAGGATGACGGCCATGTCCACCGCTCCTCCCAGCCGTCCTCGGGTGCTCTCCGGGATCCAGCCCACCGCCGACTCGTTCCACTTCGGCAACTACCTGGGTGCACTGCGGCAGTGGGTGGACCTGCAGGAGGAGCACGAGCCCTTCTTCTTCATCGCCGACATGCACGCGATCACCGTCGAGCAGGACCCCAAGGTGCTCCGCGAGCGCACCCTGCGTGCGGCCGCCCAGCTCCTGGCGATGGGCGTCGACCCGGCCCGCTCCTCGATCTTCGTGCAGTCGCACGTCCCCGCCCACGCCCAGCTCCAGTGGGTGCTCAACGGGCTGACCGGCTTCGGTGAGGCCCGACGGATGACCCAGTTCAAGGACAAGTCCGCCAAGGGCGGTGAGGGCCAGGCCTCGGTCGGCCTTTTCACCTACCCGATCCTCCAGGCGGCCGACATCCTGCTCTACCGACCGGCGTACGTGCCGGTGGGGGAGGACCAGCGCCAGCACCTCGAGCTCACCCGCGACCTCGCCCAGCGGTTCAACAGCCGCTACAAGAAGACCTTCCGGCTGCCCGAGCCCCACATCCTCAAGGCCACCGCGAAGATCCTCGACCTGCAGAACCCGACCGCGAAGATGTCGAAGTCCGCCTCCTCGCCCGGAGGCATCATCGAGCTGCTCGACGAGCCTCGGGTCTCGGCGAAGAAGATCCGCTCCGCGGTCACCGACTCGGGGTCCGAGGTGCGCTTCGACGTCGAGGAGAAGCCGGGGGTCTCGAACCTGTTGACGATCTTCAGCGCCCTCACCGGCGACGATGTCGCGGACCTGGAGAAGCGCTACGTCGGCCGTGGGTACGGCGACCTCAAGGGCGACCTCGCCGAGGCCGTGGTCGACTTCGTGACGCCGTTCCGCGAGCGCACGCTCGACCTCCTGGAGGACCGCGCCGAGCTCGACACGGTGCTCCGCGACGGGGCGGTCCGGGCAGCCGAGGTGGCCGAGCGGACCCTCGCCGACGTCTACGAGCGCGTGGGGTTCCTCCCGCCGTACACGCAGTAGGGTCGGACGGGTGCCCACCATCGGAGTCTCGATCGCCGTGCCCGAGCCCTGGGCGGCGCAGCTTCAGGACTACCGCACGCGGCTGGGTGACGCGACGGCGACGCTGATCCCGACGCACATCACCCTCGTGCCTCCGCTGGAGCTGGCCGAGGACGCCCTCGCCGGCGTCGAGGACCAGCTGACGGCGGCGGCCGCCGCATTCGCCCCCTTCCGGGTGCACCTGCGCGGGACGGCCACCTTCCGGCCGGTCTCGCCCGTCGTGTTCATCGCCCTCGCCGAGGGCATCAGCCAGTGCGAGCAGCTCGCCGCCCGGCTGAGGACGGGACCGCTCGCGGTCGACCTCGAGCACCCGTACCACCCGCATGTGACGATCGCGCACCACCTCGACGACGCGGCGCTGGACCGCGCGTTCGAGGAGCAGGCGGGCTTCGAGTGCGCCTTCACCTGCGACCACTTCTGGCTCTACCGGCACGATCCCGACACCGGGTGGGTGCCGACGGCGCGCTTCGAGCTGGGGTGATGCTCAGCGTGCGTCGAAAAGACGCACGACGTACCGGCGCTTGACCGTGTTCGTGGTCCCGCGGACCCGGATGTTCGACACGGTGACCCGGTGGGCCCGGTTGGCGCGAGCGCGCATGTCCCAGGCGACCGTGTTCGGGCCGGCGCCGTCCACAGGGGTGTGCCGGACGAGCTTCAGGAAGCGTCCACCGACGAGGCGGACGCGCACCTTCGCCTGGCTGAAGTCGTGAGCGCGCTTGGTGGAGCTGAGCGACCAGCGTCCGCTGGGCTCCACCTGGTTCGGGAACCACCCGGCGGTCGGCCACCCGATCCACCGCGGGGTCGCTCGACCGGACCGGGGCTTGGTCACCACGATCAGCGCGTTGGCGATGTCGGTGCTGCCGGTGCCCATCACGGCGGTGGCCGGGTTGAGGATCCAGCGGCGGTGGGCGACGGCGTAGTTGTTGTCGTCCTCGTCGTCCATGTACTGGTCGATCGCTCGCCCCGAGGGGATCGAGGGATGGCGCAGGGCCAGGTTGCCGGTCTGGGCGCCCTTGTTCCCCTTCGTGGTCCAGCAGCGCCAGTTGCGAGGCGGGTAGTGCGAGAGGCTCCGGTTCGCCCCCATGATGAGAGCAGCTTCCTGGGCGCGTCGGTTCTGGAAGCGGGTGAAGCGGATCGGGTCGAGACCGCCCATCGCGCGTGCGAAGTTCACCGCCTTCCGGGTCGCCCGCCGGGACTTCTTCGACACGGCGCCGGCGCGGCACCCCTCGTAGCTTCCGGTCCAGCGGGTCGGCACCTCCATGGTGGGTGCGTAGCGGGTGCGGAAGGCGTGGCGCACCGCGGCCTTGCTGGTGTTGTCGATGTGGTGGCCGCTGGCGACGAGCGTCGTGTCGTCGGCGGGCGTGCCGCCCGTCAGCCAGGTGGTGAGCACGAGAGCCAGAACGGCGAGGAGCGCGGCGGGACGAGTGGTGTGCTTCAAGGGTGTCCCAACTGTCGGAGGGCGGACGTGGTCCCGACAGTACGCCCGCCCACCCGAGTGGTCAGGCGGCCCGGGTCCGTGCGCCTTCCCGCACGACGGCGGCGCAGTGCACCTCGACGAGCGTGGCCGCCGCCACGGGCCAGTCGGGGTGCCGCACCGCCAGAGCGGCTGCGGCCAGTCGGTCGCGGGTCCCGGGACTGCCGACGAGGGTGGCCACCGAGGTCCGGAGGCCCCGGGGGTCGCCGGGGTCGTAGAGCAGTCCGGTGCGGTCGTGGCGGACCGCGTCGACCGCACCCCCGGCGGCGGGGGCGATGACGGGGACCCCGCTCGCCTGCGCCTCGCGGACGGCGTGGCAGACGGTCTGGGTCTCCCCGGGGTGGACGAGCACGTCCAGGGACGCGACCGCGTGGGCGAGGGCGTCGCGGCGCAGCGGGCCGGTCAGCACGACGTCGGGCAAGTGCTCGGCCAGCCAGGACCGCTCGGACCCGTCCCCGACCACGACCACCCGGGTCCCGGGGACGCGCGCCACCTCGAGGAGCCTGCGTACCTGCTTGCGCCGCTCGAGCGCGCCGACGTACCCGACGACCACCCGGGGTCCGCCCGGGCGAGCCTCCCGAGCCCAGTGGGCGTGCAGCAGGGGGTCGCGCATCGCGGGGGAGAAGAGGTCGAGCCCAACGCCGGGCTGCCACAGCTGGACGTCACGTGCCCCGAGCCCGCGCAGGTGCTCGTACGCCGATCGGGACGGCGCCAGCGTTCGGTCCGCGCGTGCGTAGACCTCCCGCACCCACCGCTGCCGAGCCCGGTTGGTCACGTCGGTGTGGTGCGAGGCGAGGACCGGGACGCCGAGTCGCCGCGCGGCGACCAGGCCGCAGCCGCCGAGCACGCCGGGGGAGGGCAGGTGCACCACGTCGGGGCCGAACTTGGCGAGGACCCGGTGGACCGTGCGTGCCGACGCGCCACCGGTGCGGTGCACCGGCACCCCGCGGTAGTCGGCCAGGCCGGGCCCGGGAGTGACGACGAGCGCGGTGTGCCCGTTGTCGACCAGGTGGTCCACGGTGTGCCGGACGGCATCGGTGACCTCGTCGGAGGCCGTGCCGCGGGTGTTTTGTCGGTGGAAGCTGTCGGTGACGATGGCGACGCGCATGGCGTCACCGTCCGCCCCGAAGCTGAACGCCCCCCGCCCACGAGGTGGACGGGGGGCGTACGTGGATCTGCGGCTTGGTGCCGCTCTGCTCAGTGGCCGTTCTTGAGCGCGGTGCGCAGGTCCTTGTTGAGCTGGCTGATCACGTCGAGCGGGATCTCCTTGGGGCACGCCGCCGTGCACTCACCGATGTTGGTGCACCCGCCGAAGCCGTCGTGGTCGTGCTGGGCGACCATGCTGGCGACGCGGCCGTAGCGCTCGGGCTGTCCCTGGGGGAGCTCACCGAGATGGGTGATCTTCGCCCCGAGGAAGAGCGAGGCGGACCCGTTCGGGCAGGCCGCGACGCAGGCACCGCAGCCGATGCAGGTCGCGACGTCGAACGCCCGGTCGGCCTTGGCCTTCTCGACCGGCGCGGCGTGCGCGTCGGGTGCCGAGCCGGTGTTGGCCGAGATGTAGCCGCCGGCCTGGATCATGTTGTCCAGCGGGCTGCGGTCGACGCAGAGGTCCTTGAGCACCGGGAACGCCGAGGCCCGCCAGGGCTCGATCGTGATCTCGTCGCCGTCCTTGAACGAGCGCATGTGCAGCTGGCAGGTGGTGGTGACCTCGGGGCCGTGCGCCTGACCGTTGATCATGAGCCCGCACATGCCGCAGATGCCTTCGCGGCAGTCGGAGTCGAACGCGACGGGCTCCTCGCCCTTCTCGTTGAGCTGCTCGTTCAGCACGTCGAGCATCTCGAGGAAGCTCATGTCCTCGGAGATCTCGGTGAGCTGGTAGGTGTGCATGGCTCCGTCGGAGCCAGCATCGGCCTGGCGCCAGATGTTGAGGGTCAGGTTCATCGTCGCGCTCACTTGTAGCTCCGCTGCTTCATCTCGATGGCCGTGTACGTCAGGTCTTCCTTGTGCAGGACGGGCTGACCGTCCTCGCCGCCCCACTCCCAGGCCGCGACGTAGGCGAACTCCTCGTCGTGACGCAGCGCCTCGCCGTCCTCGGTCTGCGACTCGGCACGGAAGTGGCCGCCGCAGGACTCCCGGCGGTTGAGGGCGTCGATGCACATGAGCTCGCCGAGCTCGAGGAAGTCGACGACGCGGCCGGCCTTCTCCAGGGACTGGTTGAGGCTGTCGGCGGTGCCGAGGACCTTGAGGTTGGACCAGAAGTCGGCACGCAGGTCGCGGATCATGCCGATCGCCTTGCGCAGGCCGTCCTCGGAGCGCTCCATGCCGCAGTACTCCCACATGATGGAGCCGAGCTCCTTGTGGTAGCTGTCCGCGGAGCGGGTGCCGTTGATGGAGAGGAACTTGTCGATCCGCTGCTCCACCGACGTGCGCGCCTCGACGACGGCGGGGTGGTTCTCGTCGACCTTCTCGAAGGGGCCGGCCGCGAGGTAGTCACGGATGGTGTTCGGCAGGACGAAGTAGCCGTCGGCCAGGCCCTGCATGAGCGCGGAGGCGCCCAGGCGGTTGGCGCCGTGGTCGGAGAAGTTCGCCTCCCCGGTGACGTAGAGGCCCTCGATGTTCGACTGCAGGTCGTAGTCGACCCAGAGGCCGCCCATCACGTAGTGCACGGCCGGGTAGATCCGCATCGGGACCTCGTACGGGTCCTCGCCGGTGATCCGGGCGTACATGTCGAACAGGTTGCCGTACTTGGTCTCGACGGTCCTCTTGCCCATCCGGCCGATCGCGTCGGCGAAGTCGAGGTAGACCCCGCGGCGCACCTGGCGCTCCTGGCCGTCGGGACCGATCTCGGCGATCGCCGGGCCGACCCCGCGGCCCTCGTCGCACATGTTCTTCGCCTGGCGCGAGGCGATGTCGCGGGGGACGAGGTTGCCGAAGCTGGGGTAGATCCGCTCCAGGTAGTAGTCGCGGTCCTCCTCCGGGATCTCCCGGGGGTTCTTGTCGCAGTCCTCGGCCTTCTTCGGCACCCAGATGCGGCCGTCGTTGCGCAGCGACTCGCTCATCAGGGTCAGCTTCGACTGGTGCGAGCCGGTGACCGGGATGCAGGTCGGGTGGATCTGCGTGTAGCAGGGGTTCGCCATGTAGGCGCCCTTGCGGTGCGCGCGCCAGGTGGCGGTGACGTTCGACCCCATCGCGTTCGTGGAGAGGAAGAAGACGTTGCCGTACCCGCCGCTGGCGATGACCACGACGTCGGCGAGGTGGGTCTCGACCGCGCCGCTGACCAGGTTGCGCGCGATGATGCCGCGCGCCTTGCCGTCGACGATGACCAGCTCGAGCATCTCGTGGCGGGTGAACTGCTCGACCGTGCCGGCCGCGACCTGGCGCTCCATCGCCTGGTAGGCGCCGATGAGCAGCTGCTGACCGGTCTGCCCGCGGGCGTAGAAGGTGCGGGAGACCTGCACGCCGCCGAACGAGCGGTTGTCGAGCAGGCCGCCGTACTCACGGGCGAAGGGCACGCCCTGGGCGACGCACTGGTCGATGATGTTCGTGCTGACCTCGGCGAGGCGGTAGACGTTCGACTCCCGGGCCCGGTAGTCGCCGCCCTTGACGGTGTCGTAGAAGAGCCGGTGGACGGAGTCGCCGTCCTCCTTGTAGTTCTTCGCGGCGTTGATGCCGCCCTGGGCGGCGATCGAGTGGGCACGCCGCGGGGAGTCCTGGTAGCAGAAGGACTTCACGTTGTAGCCGGCCTCGCCCATCGTCGCGGCGGCGGCGCCGCCGGCGAGACCGGTGCCGACGATGATCACGTCGAGCTTGCGGCGGTTCGCGGGGTTGACGAGGTTGGCCTCGAACTTGCGCGTCGTCCAGCGGTCCTTGATCGGGCCCCCGGGCGCCTTGGTGTCGGCGATCGGCTCGCCGAGGGTGTAGTAGCCGTGGGCGTCGTCGGAGCCCTGGGTGGCGGGGCTGTCGGTTGCGGCAGCGACGCTCTGGTCGGTGGAAGCCATGGGTGCGATCCCTTGCTCGAGGACTACGGGGTGATGATGCCGGCGAGGACGGCGAGCGGCACCAGCGAGAAGCCGAGGGCGACGACGATCGCCACGACCCAGCCGGCGGTCTTCGCCCGTGCCCGCGAGGCAGCGGTGTTGGTGAGGCCGAGGGTCTGCAGGGCGCTCCAGGTGCCGTGGTGCAGGTGCAGGCCGAGTGCCAGCATCGCCACGAGGTAGATCAGCGTCATCCACCACAGGTCGAAGGTGTCGACCATGAGGAGGTAGGGGTTGTCGGTCTCCCCGCCCGCCGGGTTGATCTTGACGATGGTGAAGTTCAGCAGGTGCCAGACGAGGAAGACCAGGATGGTCACGCCGCCCCAGCGCATGGTGCGCGAGGAGAGCGAGGAGTGCTGGTTCTTCTTCATGGCGTACTTGACCGGGCGCGCTGTCCGCGCCCGCCGGGCGAGGAGCAGGGCGGCGCCGACGTGCGCCACGAGGGCGACGATCAGGCCGATCCGCATGATCCAGAGGAAGCCCTCGTAGGGCAGCAGGGGCTCGCCGAGCTCGCGCAGGTGCTCGGCGTACTCGTTGAACTTCACCTCGCCGCCGAACGCCTTGAGGTTGCCGTACATGTGCCCCAGAACGAAGCCGAGGAACAGCAGACCACTGACGGCCATGACGAGCTTGAGGGCGATCGTAGAGCGCGTCGTGCGCGCGCCGCCCTTGACGAGAGTCGGGGTTGCCACGACCGACACGCTACAACTGAGGCACCGCGTGCTGCGGGGAAGGTGATCCTAATAACGTCTCACCTGCCGCCACCCCGCGCGCGGCGGCGACGCACCTCTCTAGGGTTCGTCCCATGACCGAAGTCGAAGGCGGGCTGGACGAGCCCACCGAGCTGGAGCCGGAGCAGGGGGCGCTCGACCTCGCCGACGAGGTGGACTCCTGGGACGTCGCCGACTGGGAGGCCGCCACCGCCGCGGTCCTCCGCAAGGGGCGGCGCCTGGCCGAGGACGCCCCGGACGCCGAGGTGTGGGAGAAGCTGACCCGCACGACCCTGGACGGCGTCGCCGTCACCCCCTTGGGCAGGGCGGTCGACCTCGAGGGCCTGGGGACCAGCGGCCGGCCCACCCGGCAGGGCGCGTGGGACA
>JAUYLL010000064.1 GCA_030698375.1 Nocardioides sp.
ACCGCTTCGTGGTCCGGCGCGGGCACCACGAGCTGCGCGATCGGGTCGTGGAGGCCTACGGGACCGCGCGGACCCACCCCAAGTTCTGGCGCGCGACCAGCGCCCGCAGCTACCTGGGCCGGATCACGGTCCCGGTGCAGATCCACCACGGGGCCGCGGACCCGGTCTGCCCGGTGCGGTGGAGCAAGCGCACCCACCGGGACCTGCGCCGGTCCCGGCTCTTCACCTACGCGGGGGAGGGCCACCGCTTCGACGCGGCGTGGCCCCTGTTCATGCGGCGGGCTCGGACCTTCTTCGACCGCACGCTCTGAGGGCCGTCCCCCGCGCGGTCAGAGCGGGATGTTGCCGTGCTGGCCGCGGTGGACGAGGCCGGCCTCGTCCAGGGCCTTGGCGAGGGCGCTGCGGGTGTGTGCGGGGTCGATGACCTCGTCGACGACGCCGATCTCGACGGCCTTGTCCACGCCCCCGGAGATGCGCTCGTGCTCCTCGGCGAGCTCGGTCTCCACCTGGTGCCGGATCTCCGGCGCGACCTCGGCCAGGCGCCGACGGTGCAGCACGCGCACGGCGGCCACGGCCCCCATGACGGCGACCTCCGCCCCCGGCCAGGCGAACACCTTGGTGGCCCCGAGCGAACGGGAGTTCATCGCGATGTAGGCGCCGCCGTACGTCTTGCGGGTCACCAGCGTGACGCGGGGGACCACCGCCTCGCCGAAGGCGTGCAGCAGCTTCGCGCCACGGCGCACGACGCCGTCCCACTCCTGGCCGACGCCGGGCAGGTAGCCGGGCACGTCGACGAGCACGATGAGGGGGACCCCGAACGCGTCGCACATCCGCACGAACCGCGAGGCCTTCTCCGCGGACAGGGAGTCCAGACAGCCACCCAGGCGCAGCGGGTTGTTGGCGATCACCCCGACCGTGCGTCCGCCGAAGCGGCCCAGGCTGGTGACGATGTTGGGGGCCCACTTGGCGTGCAGCTCCACGCTGGTGCCCTCGTCGAGCACCCCGTCGACCAGCGGGTGCACGTCGTAGGCGCGCTTGCGCGCCTGGGGCAGCAGGGCCTCGAGGTCGCGGTCGACGACCGCGCCCGGGTCGAGGCTGCCCTGGGAGCCGAGCAGGTGGGCGACGTCCCGGGCGTGGTCGAGCGCCTGGCGCTCGGTGTCGGCCAGCAGGTGGACCACACCGGAGCGCCGGCCGTGCGGCTCGGGCCCGCCGAGCCGAAGCATGTCGACGTCCTCGCCGGTCACCGAGCGGACCACATCGGGGCCGGTGACGAAGATGCGGCCCTCCGGGCCGAGGACCACCACGTCGGTGAGGGCCGGGCCGTACGCCGCGCCCCCGGCCGCGGCACCCAGCACGACCGAGACCTGGGGCACCTTGCCGGACGCCTGGGTCATGGCGTGGAAGATCTGGCCGACCGCGTGCAGGGACAGCACGCCCTCGGCGAGACGTGCACCGCCGGAGTGCCACAGGCCGATGATCGGTACGCCGTCGGCCAGGGCGCGTCGGTACGCGCGAACCACGACGTCGCAGCCCACCTCGCCCATGGCGCCGCCCATCACCGTCGGGTCGGAGCAGAAGACGACGACGGGGGAGCCGTGCACCCGGCCGACGGCGGCGAGCATGCCGGAACCGTCGTCCTCGGTGATCAGGTCGAAGGACCCGTCATCGAGGAGCGCGGTCATGCGGTGCCGGGGGTGGCGCGGGTCGTCCTCGCGGGCGGGCTTGGCCGGGGCGGGGGCGGTGGCGGTGGTCGGGGGCACCATCACACGCTCCGGAAGGCCAGAGCGACGTTGTGGCCGCCGAACCCGAAAGAGTTGTTCAACGCGCCGAGGGTGCCGTCGGGCAGGTCGCGTCGACGGTCCGCGATGTCGAGTCCGACGTCCTCGGGGTCCTCGAGGTTGATGGTGGGAGGGACGACGCGCTCGTGCAGCGCCAGCACCGTGGCGACCGACTCCAGCGCCCCGGCGGCACCCAGCAGGTGGCCGGTCATCGACTTGGTGGACGTCACCACGACCTGCTCGACCGCGCTGCCGAGGGCCGCGCGGATGGCGGTGGCCTCGGCGAGGTCGCCCTGCGGCGTCGAGGTGGCGTGCGCGTTGACGTGGTGCACGTCGTCCGGGGTCATGCCGGCCTCGCGGAGCGCGAGCCCCATGGCACGGGTGGCCCCGAGGCCGGCGGGGTCGGGCTGGGCGATGTCGTGGCTGTCGGCGGTGATGCCGGCGCCGGCAGCCTCGGCGTACACCCGGGCGCCGCGTGCCCGGGCGTGCTCCTCGGACTCGAGGACCAGGACCGCCGCGCCCTCGCCCATGACGAAGCCGTCGCGACCGCGGTCCCACGGACGCGAGGCGCGCTCGGGCTCGTCGTTGCGCTTCGAGAGGGCCATCATCTGGCCGAAGGCGGCCAGGGGGAGCGGGTGGACGGCGGCCTCGGTGCCGCCGACCACCATGACGTCGGCGCGACCCAGGCGGATCAGGTCGATGCCGAGCGCGATGGCCTCGTTGCCGGAGGCGCAGGCGGAGACCGGGGTGTGCACCCCGGCCTTCGCGCCGAGGGCCAGCCCGATCGCGGCCGCCGGACCGTTGGGCATCAGCATCGGGATCGCCAGCGGCGAGACCCGTCGCGGGCCCTTCTCCAGCAGCGCGTCGTAGTTGGCCAGCAGCGTGGTCACGCCGCCGATGCCGGAGGCGACGGCGACGCCGAGCCGCTCAGGCTCGACGACGCCCTCGGCCAGCCCGGCGTCCGCCCAGGCCTCGGTGGCCGCGACCATCGCGAGCTGGCCGGAGCGGTCGAGCCGCCGGGCCTTGACCCGGTCGAGGACCTCGCTCGGGTCGACCGCGACCTCGCCGGCGATCCGGGCGCCGAGCTGCTCGGCCCATGGCTGGGTGAGCGGGGCGATCCCCGAGACTCCGCCCAGCAGGGCGGACCAGGTGGTCGGCACGTCACCACCCACGGGTGAGGTGGTGCCGAGACCGGTGACGACGACGCGACGATCATTCATGGAGCAGATCCCTCCGGGTGGTGGCTTCAGCCGTTCTGGGCGCGCTCGATGTAGGCGACGGCGTCGCCCACGGTCTTGAGGTTCTTGACCTCGTCGTCGGGGATGCTGACCCCGAACTTCTCCTCGGCGGCGACGACGACCTCCACCATCGACAGCGAGTCGACGTCGAGGTCCTCGATGAACGACTTGTCGAGCTGGACGTCGTCGGCGTCGACACCGGCGACCTCGTTGACGATCTCGGCGAGGTCGGCGCGGATCTCTTCGGTGGTGGCCATGCGGTTCTCCTTCGTGGGGTGGTCGGGTGCTGTGTTGCTGGTGGTTCGGATCGTGCTGGTCGTGCTGGTCGTGCTGGTGGTGCTGGTGGTGCGGTCTGGGGTCCGCCGGGGCTCAGGGCACCCGGACGACCTGGGCGGCGTACGCCAGGCCGGCGCCGAAGGCGATGAGCAGCGCGAGGTCCCCGCTGCGTGCATCGCCCTCCTGGACCATCCGGTCGAGAGCGAGGGGGATCGAGGCGGCCGAGGTGTTGCCCTGGTCGGCGACGTCACGGGCGATCCGGACGTGGGCGGGCAGCTTCATCGCCCGCGCCATCGCGTCGATGATGCGCATGTTGGCCTGGTGCGGGACGAAGAGGTCGAGGTCGTCGACGGAGATCCCGGTGCGCTCCAGCGTCTGCTGCGCGATCTTCGCCATCTCGTACGACGCCCAGCGGAACACCGCGTTGCCCTGCATCACCAGGTGGGGCATCCGCGGCGTGTCGGACATCGTCACGTCGCGCCAGTCCTCGCGCTGGCGGATGAGGTCGAACTGTGCGCCGTCGGAGCCCCACACCACCGGCCCGATGCCGGAGGAGTCGGAGGGTCCGACGACGACGGCGCCCGCGCCGTCGGCGAAGATGAAGGCGGTGCCCCGGTCGTCGCGGTCGGTGATGTCGGAGAGCCGCTCGACACCGATGACGAGGGCGTTGCGGGCGCTCCCGCCCCGTACGGCGTCGGAGGCGGTCGCCACTCCGTGGCAGAAGCCGGCGCAGGCGGCGGACACGTCGAAGGCAGCGGGCCGATCGAGACCGAGCTCGTGGGCCACGGCGGGGGCCAGCGCCGGGGTCTGCAGCATGTGGGAGACCGTGGCGACCACGACCAGGTCCACCTCGCTGTGGTCCACGCCGGACTGGGCGAGGGCGTCGCGGGCGGCGGCGACCGCCATGTACTGCACCGTCTCGTCCGGCTCGGCCCACCGGCGCGAGCGGATGCCGGAGCGCTGCTGGATCCACTCGTCGGAGGAGTCAATGGCCTCGACCAGCGCGGAGTTGGGCACCACGGTCCGCGGACGGTAGGCCCCGAGCCCGAGCACCGCTGCGTGAGCGGCGCCCGAGCGGGTCGGAGGGAGGGTCCCGCTCATGCGTGGACGCCCTCGGGGTGCAGCCGGAGGAGAGGCTGACCGGGGGAGACGAGGTCGCCGTCCTCGACGAGCCACTCCACGACCGTGCCCCCGTGGGGGGCGCTCACGTCAGTGCGGTCGCGCAGGGTCTGCACGGCGCCGATGGGCGCGTCGGAGGCGATCCGCCCGCCCTCGGGGCAGTCCTGACCGACGTGGAAGGTGCCCTTGGCGGGGGAGACGATCATCCGCCAGGTGGGCGCGGTGTCCATCGAGGTCGGTGCGCCGTGCCGGTCGCAGAAGTCGCGGGCGGCCTCGAGCTGGTCGGGTGTCTTCAGGGCGAACGTCTCCACGCCCTTCAGGGCCCGCTTCGCGATGCCGGTGAGGGTGCCGGCCGGCGGCATCTCGAGGATTCCGGTGACGCCGAGGTCACGCATCGTCTCCAGGCAGAGGTCCCAGCGCACCGGGGTGCTCACCTGGCTGACGATCCGGCGTACGACGTCACGACCGTCGTGCACGACCTGGCCGTCGCGGTTGGAGATCAGCGGGGTGCGGGGGTCGTGGGTGGACACCGCGCGGGACAGCGTCGCGAGGACGTCGACCGCGGGGGCCATGTGCTCGGTGTGGAATGCGCCCGCCACCGCCAGGGGCATGAGACGCGCCTTGGCCGGGGGATCCTCGGCGAGCGCGGCGAGCTGCTCGACGGTGCCGGCGGCGACCAGCTGGCCGGGACCGTTGTCGTTGGCCGCGGTGAGGCCGTGCCGCTCGAGCGCGGCGAGCACCTCCTCGCGGTCGCCGCCGAGGACGGCGGTCATGCTCGTGGGCCGGGCCGCTGCGGCGTCGGCCATGGCGCGGCCGCGCTCACGGACCAGGACCATGGCCTGCTCGGCCGTGATGGCGCGTGCGCCCGCGGCCGCGGTGAGCTCGCCGACGCTGTGGCCCGCGACGGCGCCGATGCGGGCGAAGGCGTCACCGGGGTGCGGAAAGAGCTCGAGCGCGGCGACGAGACCCGACGCGACGAGCAGCGGCTGGGCGATGGCCGTGTCGCGGATCGTGTCGGCATCGGCCTCGGTGCCGTAGTGGATGAGGTCGAGCCCGGCGACGGCGGAGAGCCAGCGCATCCGGGCGGCAAAGACGGGATCGGCCACCCAGGGCGCGAGGAATCCGGGTGTCTGGGCACCTTGACCGGGAGCGACGATGACGAGCACGGAGACCACTGTGCCGGGGGTCGGGGGTCCGGCGGGCGGCCGGCACGCACGAAAAGTGCGGGGTGATGATTGTCGGGTTCCTACAAATTGCGCGGGGAGCGACTCAGGTGCGCTCGACCCGTGCGAGGCGTCCGAGGGTGAGCGCGACCCGCAGCGTGTACAGGTCCCGGGGGTCTGCCGGCGCGAGCCCGGTGAGCTCGGCGATGCGTCGCAACCGGTAGCGGACGGTGTTGGCGTGGACGAACAACGCCCGGCCGCTGCCCTCCACGGAGCCGCCGTGGTCGGCGTACGCCGTCAGGGTCTCGAGCAGGCCTCCGCCGGCCGCCACCAGCGGGTCGAAGATCTCCTCCACCAGTCGACGCCGGGCATGACCGTCCCCGGAGAGCGCCCGCTCGGGGAGCAGGTCCTCGCTGGCCACCGGGCGCGGGGCCCCGGGCCACCCCGGAGCGGCGCGCAGGCCCGCGACCGCACCCCGCGCGGAGACGTGGGCACGGCCGAGGGACTCCACCGCGGGTCCGACGACCACCGGGCCTGGTCCGCAGTGCGCGGCCACGCAGGCCGCCGCCGCGTGCAGGTTGCCGTCGCCGTCCCCTTGGATCCCGCCGACCACGACGACGAGCCGGTCGCCCTGCACGGCGCCGAGCACCTCCAACCCGAGTCCTCGTGCTGCCCGGCGTACGTCGTCGACCACCGTGCCCCGCTCCGCCTCGGCGCGGCCGAGGACGACCGCGACGTCGCCGCCGCCGCGCCACCCGACGGCGCTGGCGCGGGAGATGAGCGTCTCGTCGGCCTCGGCACGCAGCACGGCGTCCACGAGGAGTGCTTCCAGGCGGGCGTCCCAGGCCCCCCGCATCTCGGCAGCGCGGGCGTACACCTCTGCCGTGGCGAAGGCGACCTCCCGGGCGTAGCGGATGACGGAGTCGCGCACCCCCGGGGCGTCGTCCGGGCCCACGATGTCGTCGACGCTCGCCTCGACCACCTCGATCGTCAGCCGCACGAGCTCGACGGTCTGGTGCAGGCTGACCACACCGGTCAGGGCCCGTGGTGCCGCGCCGAAGACGTCGGTGGCCAGCGCCGGCGACCCGTCCGGGTCGCGGTACCAGGTGAGGAACGTCTGGATGCCGGACTCGACGATCAGCCCGATCCAGGAGCGGTCCTCGGCGGAGAGCTGCCGGAACCACTCCATCTCCTCCTCCATCCGCGTGGTGGCGGCGGTGGTCAGCTGACCTGCCGCGCGCTGGAGGCGCTGGGCGATCCGGGCGCGCTGCTGGCGCGGCGAGGGGCGCCGGGGCGCGGACGGGGAGGCCACGGGCCGACCCTATGCCGGGCCCCGGCCCGCCCGCGCGGGTCACGACGAGGTCACGGGAACGTCACGAGCGGTCGTCAATCAGTCACACGGGGCCGCGAAGTGCCGATCAGGAGGGCGTCCGGGTGAGCGGGAACGCGGGGGTCTGGTTCACTTGAAGGAACGACAGGAGAACCGCATGGCCAAGCCGTTGGAGGTCCAGCACCTCACGATCCACGGCCACCGCAGGGCATTCGTCAAGACCGGCGAGGGACCTGCACTGCTGCTCCTCCATGGTCTGGGCTGCGACCACACGACCTGGGAGCCGGTCATCAGCGCGCTCTCGCGCCACTTCACCGTCATCGCTCCCGACCTGCTGGGGCACGGACAGTCCGACAAGCCGCGCGCCGACTACAGCGTGGGGGGTTACGCCAACGGGATGCGCGACCTGCTTACGGTGCTCGGCATCGACAAGGTCACCGTCGTCGGCCACAGCTTCGGCGGCGGTGTGGCGATGCAGTTCGCCTACCAGTTCCCCGAGCGCACCGAGCGGATGGTGCTCGTGGCCCCCGGCGGCCTCGGCCCCGAGGTGAGCCCCCTCATCCGCGCGGTGACCTTCCCCGGATTCCACCAGGTGATGGCCGGACTCACGCTCCCCGGCGTGCGGCACGTCGGCAAGCGCGGGCTCAGGACGCTCGCGCGCACCGGGGCCCCGGCGCTCCGCGACCTCGACGAGGTGGCCGATATCTACGACTCCTTCCGCGACCCGCGCGCCCGCGCGGCGATCCGGCACGTCGTCAGCGCCGTCGTCGACTGGCGGGGGCAGATCGTCACCATGGTCGACCGCGCCTACCTCACCCAGGAGATGCCGATGTGCGTCATCTGGGGCGACCAGGACCACGTGATCCCCCCCAAGCACGCCTCGAACGCCGAGCGCATCGCGCCCGGTGCCTGGGTCGAGGTGATCCCGAACGCCGGGCACTTCCCCCACAAGGACCACCCGCAGCGCTTCGTGCGGACCCTGCGGGAGTTCGTCGCGAGCACCCAGCCGCAGCGGTACCACCGCGGCAAGTGGCGCCGACTCCTGGAGACCGGACGTCATCTCCCCGTGCCCGCCGAGGCGGTCGCCGAGGGGCCGACGCAGGTCATCGCCTGACCGACGTACGGACGCCGGTCAGGTCTCCGCGCGTGCCCCGTCAGGCGTCGCCGCCCTCCTGGAGCACCCCGGAGACCGCGGTCGGGTCGTCGATCCGGTAACGAGCTGAGGCCTCGACGACCACCGAACGCTCGATCTCACCCCGGTCGGCGAGCGCGGCGAGCGCCTGGACGACGACCGACTGCGCGTCCACGTGGAAGTACCGCCGGGCCGCCGGGCGGGTGTCGGCGAAGCCGAACCCGTCGGTGCCGAGGGCGTGGTAGTCGGTGGGGACCCACTTGGCGATCTGCAGTGGCACGGCGCGCATGTAGTCGCTGACCGCCACGGCGGGGCCCTCGACCGCCTGCAGCTTGTCGCTGACGTAGGGGACCCGCTTCTCGGCGTCGGGGTGGAGCAGGTTCCACTCCTCCACGGCGATGGCGTCGCGCGCCAGCTCGTTCCAGGAGGTGACCGACCAGACGTCGGCGGCCACGCCCCAGTCCTCGGCCAGGAGGCGCTGAGCGTCGTTGACCCAGGGGAGGCCCACCCCCGACGCGAGCAGCTGCACCCGGGGGACACTGCCCTCCGCGGAGCGCTTGTTAGAGACCTCGGGAGCCACCGAGAAGTGGTAGATGCCCTTGAGCAGGCCCTCCACGTCGAGGTCCTCGGGTTCCGCGGGCTGCGCGACCGGCTCGTTGTAGACGGTGATGTAGAAGATGACGCTCTCGCCGTCGGGGTGCTCGGTCGAGGAGCCGTACATCCGCTCGAGGCCGCTGCGCACGATGTGCCCGACCTCGTACGCCGTCGCCGGGTCGTAGTGCACGACAGCCGGGTTGGACGCGGCGAGCAGCGGGGAGTGTCCGTCGGCGTGCTGGAGTCCCTCGCCGGTGAGCGTGGTGCGACCGGCGGTGGCCCCGATGAGGAAGCCGCGAGCGAGTTGGTCGGCCATCGCCCAGATCGAGTCGCCGGTGCGCTGGAACCCGAACATCGAGTAGAAGATGTAGAACGGGATCATGTGCTCGCCGTGGGTGCTGTACGTCGACCCGGCGGCCGTCGCCGACGCCACCGCGCCGGCCTCGGAGATCCCCTCGTGCAGCAGCTGGCCCTCGACCGACTCCTTGTAGGCCAGCAGCATGTTGCGGTCGACCGACTCGTAGTTCTGGCCGTGCGGGTTGTAGACCTTCGCGGTCGGGAACATCGAGTCCATGCCGAACGTGCGGTACTCGTCGGGCGCGATCGGGACGATGCGCTTGCCGATCCCGGGATCGCGCATCAGGTCGCGCAGCAGACGCACTAGGGCCATCGTCGTCGCGACGGGGTTCTTGCCGGAGCCCTGCTTCAGCTCGGCGTACGTCTTGTCCCCGGGGAGCTTCGGCAGGGACGACCGGTTCACCCGGCGGGGGATCGAGCCGCCGAGCTGGCGTCGCCGCTCGAGCATGTACTCGACCTCGGGGCTGTCGGCGCCGGGGTGGAAGAACGGCGCGATGTCGGCCCCGTCGATCTCCTTGTTGCTGATCGGGAGGTAGAGGCGGTCGCGGAACTTCTTCAGGGCCTCCTTGTCCAGCTTCTTCATCTGGTGGGTGGCGTTCTTGCCCTCCAGCGAGTCGATGGTCCAGCCCTTGACGGTCTTGGCCAGGATGACCGTCGGCTGGCCGACGTGCTCCTGCGCGGCGCGGAACGCGGCGTACACCTTGCGGTAGTCGTGGCCGCCGCGGGGGAGCTTCTCGATCTGCTGGTCGGTCATGTGCTCGACCATCGAGCGCAGCCGGGAGTCGCCGTTGAAGAAGTGGTCGCGGACGTAGCTGCCGTCCTCGACGGAGTAGGTCTGGTACTGACCGTCCGGAGTGGTGTTCATCCGGTTCACCAGGGCGCCGTCGACGTCGCGGGCGAGAAGGTCGTCCCACTCGCGGCCCCAGACGACCTTGATGACGTTCCAGCCGGCGCCACGGAAGTAGGACTCCAGCTCCTGGATGATCTTGCCGTTGCCGCGCACCGGTCCGTCGAGCTGCTGCAGGTTGCAGTTCACGACGAAGGTGAGGTTGTCGAGCTCCTCGCGCGCGGCCACGCCGATGGCGCCGAGCGACTCGGGCTCGCCCATCTCGCCGTCGCCGAGGAACGCCCAGACGTGCTGGTCGCTGGTGTCCTTGACGCCGCGGTGGGCGAGGTAGCGGTTGAAGCGGGCCTGGTAGATCGCGTTGATCGCGGTGAGGCCCATCGAGACGGTGGGGAATTCCCAGAAGTCCGGCATGAGCCGGGGGTGCGGGTACGACGCCAGCCCGGCACCGGGGCCGTGCTGGACCTCCTGGCGGAACCGCGAGAGCTGGGTCTCGGTGAGCCGCCCCTCGAGGAACGCCCGGGCGTAGATGCCGGGGGAGGCGTGGCCCTGGATGTAGACCTGGTCGCCGCCGCCCGGGTGGTCCTTGCCGCGGAAGAAGTGGTTGAAGCCGACCTCGTAGAGCGAGGCCGAGGACTGGTACGTCGCGATGTGACCGCCGACCTCGAGCCCCTTGCGGTTGGCCGTGGAGACCATCACCGCGGCGTTCCACCGGATGAAGGCGCGGATCCGGCGCTCGACGTCCTCGTCCCCGGGGAACCACGGCTCGCGCTCGGGCGGGATCGTGTTGATGTAGTCGGTGCTGCGCAGTGCGGGGACGCCGACGTTGCGCTCGCGGGCGCGCTCGAGCAGCTTGAGCATCACGTACCGGGCGCGCGCCCCGCCTCGCTCGTCGAGCAGGGCGTCGAGGGACGCCAGCCAGTCGGCGGTCTCCTCGGGGTCGATGTCGGGAAGCTGGGTCGGCAGCCCCTCGTGGATGACCGGTGGCGTCCGCACGCTGGTGTGCCGCGGAGCGTCCTGGTCCTGGTGGGATTCGGTGTTGGCCACGTCATGCATCGTGTCACGCGGCGGGGCCCGAGAAAATTTACCGACGGGTAGGCCCACGGTGCCATTCCGCCGTCTGCGCCGCGCGCTGCGGTGGACCGGGGTTGCGCACGGGCGGGTAGTCCGCTGGACTACTCCGCAACCGGGCGCAGGGTGTTCCCGGCCGGGCCCGTCACGGGCCCGACCTGTCAGCAGGAGGAGAGTGTCAGTGAGCGCGTCCGCAGCAGGCGGCGACAGCGAGGGGGCCGGCACCAGGCTCGGTTTCACCCCCGGCAATGTGGTCCAGGAGCTCGGCTGGGACGAGGACGTCGACGACGCCCTGCGCGTCTCCATCGAGGACGCGGTCGACGGCGACATGGTCGACGGTGACCACGGCAACGTGGTGGACGCCGTCGTGCTCTGGTGGCGTGACGGGGACGGCGACCTCGCCGACGCCCTGATGGACTCCCTCACCGACCTCGCCGACGGCGGGGTCATCTGGCTGCTCACCCCGAAGGTCGGCCGGCCCGGGACGGTGGACGTCGCCGACATGGCCGAGGCGGCCGACGTCGCCGGACTGTCCACGACCAGCACGACCGCCAACATGAGCAAGGACTGGGCGGCGACCCGCCTGCTGGCCCCCAAAGGCGCCCGCTGAGACGAGGCCGGAGCCGGCGAGGACCTCACCCCTAGGGTGGTCGCACCCCATCGACCCCCAGGAGAGGCCTCCATGACCACCGTGCCGGAGCTGCTTGCAGGAAAGACCGTCGCCGTCCTCGGCGGCACTGGACCGCAGGGACGGGGGCTCGCCCGCCGGTTCGCCGCCGCAGGGATGCCGGTCGTGCTCGGCAGCCGGTCCGCCGAGCGGGCGGCAGACACCGCCACCACGCTGGCCGAGGCCACCGGCGGTGAGGTCACGGGCCAGGACAACGCCGGGGCCGCGGCCGCCGGGGACGTCGTCCTCGTCGTCGTCCCGTGGGACGGCCACGGGGAGCTGCTCGCCGACCTCGCCCCGCACCTGGCCGGCAAGGTCGTCGTCGACTGCGTCAACCCCCTGGGCTTCGACAAGCAGGGCCCCTACGCGCTCAAGGTCGAGGAGGGGTCGGCCTCCGAGCAGGCCCGCGCCCTGCTGCCGGACAGCGTGGTCGTCGGGGCCTTCCACAACGTCTCCGCCGCGCTGCTCGAGGACCCCGAGGTCGCCTCCGTCGACACCGACGTGCTGGTCCTCGGTGACGACCGCGAGGCCACCGACCTCGTCCAGGCTCTCGCCGACACCATCCCGGGCGTCCGCGGCGTGTACGGCGGCCGGTTGCGCAACGCCCACCAGGTCGAGGCGCTCACGGCGAACCTGATCGCGATCAACCGCCGCTACAAGGCCCACTCCGGCGTCCGCGTCACCGACGTCTGAGGAGCACGACCATGAGCGTGACGGAGGGGTCGGTCCGGACCGAGCGCCGCGGGCCGGTGCTCGTGGTCACGCTCGACCGACCGGAGGCGAAGAACGCCATCGACCTCGTGACCGCCCGCGGGATCGCGGCCGCGATGGAGGAGTTCGACGCCGACGACGCACTGCGTGCGGGGGTGCTCACCGGGGCCGGAGGCACCTTCTGCACCGGGATGGATCTCAAGGCGTTCCTGCGCGGGGAGGCGCCCTTCGTGGAGGGGCGCGGCTTCGGTGGCCTGGTCCAGCAGCCGCCGCGGAAGCCGCTCGTCGCCGCGGTCGAGGGGTGGGCGCTGGCCGGTGGGCTCGAGCTCGTCCTGGCCTGCGACCTGGCGGTGGCTGCCGAGAGCGCCCGGTTCGGGGTGCCCGAGGTCAAGCGGGCGCTGGTCGCGGCAGCCGGAGCCGCACTCCGGCTGCCCGCGCGGCTGCCCCGTGCCGTCGCGATGGAGATGCTGCTGACCGGCGAACCGATCGACGCGCCCCGGGCGCATGCGCTGGGTCTCGTCAACCGGCTGGTGCCCGAGGGGGGCGCGCTCGAGGAGGCGGTCGCTCTCGCCACGACGATCGCGGCGAACGGTCCGCTGGCCGTGCAGGTGACCAAGCAGATCGCGGTCGAGAGCGCGGACTGGTCGAGCGACGAGATGTGGGACAAGCAGCAGGACCTGGTCCTCCCGGTGTTCGGCTCGCAGGACGCGGCCGAGGGGGCGACGGCCTTCGCGGAGCGACGGGAGCCGCGCTGGACCGGTCGGTGAACGCGCCCGGCCGCCGCTGCCGGCGGCTGGCAGGATCCGCGGCATGACCTCGACCGACGCCGCTCATGTCCGCTACGCCTTCGCCGACGGCATCGCCCGGATCACGCTGGCCGCCGGTGACCGCGGCAACCCCCTGCACGACACCAGCACCGCGGAGCTGACCGACGCCGTGCTGCGGGCACGCGCCGACCAGGCGCGGGTCATCGTGCTCGCCTCGACCGGCCGGTTCTTCAGCGTCGGCGGCGACCTCGCGGCCTTCGCCGGGGCCGACGACAGCTCGCGCTATATCGACGACCTGGCTGACGCCTTGCACCGCGTCGTGAGCGACCTCCAGCGCTCGCCAGCGGTTGTCGTCGCCGCAGTCCAGGGGGCCGCCGCGGGCGCGGGGTTCCCGCTCGCCGCGGCCGCCGACGTCGTGGTCGCCGCAGACACGGCGGTCTTCGCCCTCGGGTACGGCAAGGTCGGCCTGAGCATCGACGGCGGCTCGAGCCAGCTCGTGCACTCCCTCGGCCTCCACCGCACCCTCGCACTCGCGCTGCTGCACGACACGCTCTCCGCTCAGGAGGCCCACGCGGCCGGTCTGGTCGCCCGGGTGGTGCCCGCCGCAGAGCTCGAGTCCTGCATCGACGAGCTCGCCGCGCGCCTCGCCGCGGGGCCGGCGTACGCCCAGGCGGCGACGAAGCGCCTGGTGCGCGACTCCGCGGAGGCCGCCCCGGAGGCCCGGCTGCGCGCGGAGGCGCTGAGCATCCGCGACCGCGTGGCCGAGCCGGACGGGAAGGAGGGCGTGGCGGCCTTCCTCGCCAAGCGCCCGGCGGTCTTCGGGCGCTGACGACGCTTCGCGGCGCGCACTGCTGGGGTCGAACGCACCACGCCGCTCGCCTCGCGTGTAACTCGCCGTTACAGTTTCGTAGGACGACGGCAGAGGAGAGCAGATGCAGAAGCTGAAGGACGCAGCAGTCTCGGTACGGGTGCTGGCCCGGGCGGGCATCATCCGCCCCTACGGTCCGGTGAAGCTGGTCCGCCTGGTGCGGACCGTGGTGGCCTGGGGGACCGGCCCGGCCGGTGGGTTCGCCAGCCTCGCGGTCCGCCACCCCGACCGCGTCGGCCTCGTCGACGAGATCGGGGAGCTGACCTTCGGTGAGATGCACCGGCGGTCGAACGCGCTCGCCCGGGCACTCGCCGAGCGGGGCGTGGGCGAGGGCGACTCGGTCGCGGTGATGTGCCGCAACCACCGGGGCTTCATTGATGCGTCCATCGGGGCGGCCAAGCTCGGAGCGGACCTGCTCTACCTCAACACCGCCTTCGCCGGGCCACAGCTGGTGGATGTCCTGGAGCGGGAGAAGCCCACCGTCGTCGTGCACGACGAGGAGTTCACCGACCTGCTCGCCGACGCCCACGACGCGAAGCGCGTCCTCGCCTGGACCGACGCGGAGGCTCCGGCGGGTGTGGACACGCTCGAGCAGCTGATCGCCTCGGTCTCCGACGACGAGGTCACCCCGCCCACACGGCATGCACGGGTGGTCATCCTGACCTCCGGCACCACCGGCACGCCCAAGGGCGCCCCGCGCAAGGAGGCCGGCATCCCCGCGGCCGTCGCGCTGCTGTCGCGGATGCCGCTGCACTTCGGCTGGCGCACCCACATCGCCGCGCCGCTCTTCCACACCTGGGGCTTCGCGCACTTCGCCCTGGCGATGCTGCTGGGCTCCACCGTCGTGCTGCGCCGCCGTTTCGACCCCGAGGAGTGCCTGCGGGTGCTCGAGGAGGAGCGCTGCGAGTCCGCGGTCGTGATCCCGGTGATGCTCCAGCGGATGCTGGCGCTGCCCGCCGAGACCCTCGACCGCTACCGGCTGCCGAGCCTCGAGGTCGTCGCCTCGTCCGGCTCTGCCCTTCCCGGGGGACTTGCCACCACCTGGATGGACCGCTTCGGTGACAACCTCTACTCGATCTACGGCTCGACCGAGGTCGCCTGGGCCAGCATCGCGATGCCCGACGACCTGCGCAGGGACCCCTCCACCGCGGGGCGGCCGCCCCACGCCACGGTCGTCAAGATCCTCGACGAGGCGGGCAAGGAGGTCCCCCCGGGCGAGCCCGGCCGGATCTTCGTCGGCAACCACCTGCTCTTCGAGGGCTACACCGGCGGGGGGCACAAGGAGGTCCTCGACGGGCTGATGTCCTCCGGCGACGTGGGACGCCTGGCCGAGTCCGGGCTGCTCTACGTCGACGGCCGCGACGACGACATGATCGTCTCCGGCGGGGAGAACGTCTTCCCCAAGGAGGTCGAGGACTGCCTCGCCCAGCACCCGGCCGTCGTCGAGGTGGCCGCGATCGGGGTCGAGGACGACGACTTCGGCAAGCGCCTGCGCGCGTTCGTGGTCGTCGACGGCGAGGTCGAGGAGGATGACCTCAAGGACCACGTGAAGGCGCACCTCGCGCGCTACAAGGTCCCGAAGGAGATCGTCTTCCTCGACGAGCTGCCCCGCAACGCCACCGGCAAGGTGCTCAAGCGCGAGCTCACCGAGGGGGGCTGACCGACGGTGACCGCGCCCCTCGCC
Source organism: Nocardioides sp. (assembly GCA_030698375.1). Lineage (GTDB taxonomy): Bacteria > Actinomycetota > Actinomycetes > Propionibacteriales > Nocardioidaceae > Nocardioides_A. The sequence goes on from JAUYLL010000064.1 coordinate 15,600, forward strand.
GTCGGCACCCAGGCGCCGTCCTTCGGCCTGAGGGACCAGCACGGGGCGGACGTGGCCCGCGACGCGGGCGAGGGGCGAGCCACCCTCCTGGTCTTCTTCCCCTTCGCGTTCTCCGGGGTGTGCACCAAGGAGCTGCGGGGCCTGCAGGAGGTCGCGGGCGAGTTGGGGGAGCTCGGCGTACGGGTGGTGGGGGTCTCCTGCGACCCCGTGTTCGCCCTCCGGTCCTTCGCCGACGCCGACGGGATCACCTTCCCGCTGCTCTCGGACTTCTGGCCGCACGGTGAGGTCGCGCAGGCGTACGGCGTGCTCGACGAGGCGCGCGGGTGCCCGCGGCGCTCCTCGTTCCTCCTCGACGACCAGGGGGTCCTCCGGTGGTCCCTGCACCACCGCATCGGTGACCCGCGACCGGTCTCCGCGCACCTTGACGCGGCCCGGGGCCTGAGCGGTTGACGAACCTCTCCGGCCTTGCGGAAATCTTGCGGCTCCGATGCAGGGAGAACGCATGACAAGCGGCTGACGCCGCTGGCAAGATGTTCCATGAACGGCCGCTGGTGACCCGAGACACCAGCGGCCGTTTGCTATGCCCGGACAGCAGCGTCGTAGGCTGTCCCGCGGTCCGGCCGCCCCGGTGCGCCGGCCCAGGGGCGTATAGCTCAGCGGTAGAGCGGTCGGCTTACACCCGGCTGGTCGGGGGTTCGATCCCCTCTGCGCCCACCCGATGCGTCGCGCTCGGTCACCGATGCTCATCCACCCGCCGTACGCCGCACCCCACCGCCCGCTGGGCGGTGCGGCGGCCCCGTTCGGCTCCCGCGGGTTCCGCGCCGCTCCGGTGCGGCCTAGCGTGGCGAGGGTCACGTCCGCGACTCCAGGAGGACCCGTGCACGTCCCATTCAGCGTCAGCGACTTCCTCGACCGCGCGGTCACCGTCTACGGCGAGCGGGTGGGGGTCGTCGACGAGCCCGACCAACCGGCGCCGACGTGGGGGAGCCTCACCTACCGGGAGCTCGCGGACCGGGCAGCGGCGCAGGCCGCCCGCCTCGACGAGCTGGGGCTGCGGACCGGCGACCGGGTGGCGATGGTGTCGCACAACAGCGCCCGGCTGCTCGCGGCGTTCTACGGCGTCTCCGGATCCGGCAGGGTCCTCGTGCCGGTGAACTTCCGGCTCTCGGTCGAGGAGGTGCGTTACATCGTCGAGCACTCCGGGGCGCGGGTGGTGCTCATCGACCCCGAGCTCGAGCCGACCTTGGGGTCCCTCCAGGTGCCGGGGATGGAGCACCTGTGGGTGCTGGGTCGCGACGACGACAAGATCTATGCAGCCAGCGGCGCGCAGCCGGAGCCGTGGGACGTCGACGAGACCGCCACGGCCACGATCAACTACACCTCCGGCACGACCGCGCGGCCCAAGGGCGTGCAGATCACGCACCGCAACATCTGGACCAACGCCGTGACCTTCGGGCTGCACGTCGGGATCAGTGACCGGGACGTCTACCTGCACACGCTGCCGATGTTCCATGCCAACGGCTGGGGGATGCCGTTCGCGATGACCGGGGTGGGCGGTCAGCACGTGGTGCTGCGCAAGGTCGACGGTGCGGAGATCCTCCGCCGCGTGGAGGAGCACGGCGTGACGATGATGTGCGCCGCGCCCGCCGTGGTGTCGGCGGTGCTCGACGCGGCGGCCGACTGGGACGGCGAGGTGCCCGGTCGTGGCCGTGTCCGCATCGTCGTCGCCGGCGCCCCGCCGCCGACGCGGACCATCGCGCGGGTGGAGACCGAGCTGGGGTGGGAGTTCATCCAGATCTACGGGCTCACCGAGACTTCCCCGCTGCTCACCGTCAACCGCACCCGCGCCGAGTGGGACGACCTCGAGCCCGAGGAGCGGGCCGCCCACCTGGTGCGGGCCGGGGCGCCGGCGGTCGGCGTACGGCTGGCGCTGGCGGACGACGGCGAGGTGCTCGCCCGCTCCAATGTCGTCCTGGAGGGCTACTGGGAGCAGCCGGAGGAGTCCGACCGGGCCCTGGCGGGCGGGTGGTTCCACACCGGTGACGGCGGCGAGATCGGCGAGGACGGCTACCTCACCATCAGCGACCGGAAGAAGGACGTCATCATCACCGGCGGCGAGAACGTGTCCTCCATCGAGGTCGAGGACGCCCTGTTCGGCCACCCGGCCGTGGCCGAGGTGGCGGTGATCGGCGTGCCCAGCGAGAAGTGGGGCGAGACGATCAAGGCACTCGTGGTGCTTGCCGAGGGGGAGAGCGCGACCGAGGAGGAGCTGATCCGGCACTGCAAGGAGCGGGTGGCCGGTTACAAGGCACCCACGTCGATCGAGATCCGCGACGAGCTGGCCCGGACAGCGACCGGCAAGCTGCAGAAGTTCAAGCTGCGCGAGCCGTACTGGGACGGACGCGAGCGCCGGGTCAACTGACGGTCGTGCGGCAGGGCTCCATCCCTGGCTAGGGTCCGTGCATGCTGATGCGCGAGGTCACCGACCTGCTGGACACCTGGTACGCCCCGGCGTGGGCGGACTCCTGGGACGCGGTCGGCCTGGTCTGCGGCGACCCCGACGCGGCGGTACGGCGGGTGCTGCTCGCCGTCGACCCTGCACCGGCGGTGGTCGACGAGGCGCTGGAGTGGGGCGCGGACCTCGTGGTCGTCCACCACCCGCTGTTCCTCCAGGGCGTGCACGGCGTCGCGGCGGACACTCCCAAGGGCCGCACGCTGCACCGGCTGCTCACCGGCGGGTGCGGCCTCTTCACCGCGCACACCAACGCGGACGCGCCCGCCCTCGGCGTCAACGAGTCGCTGGCCCGCGCTGTCGGCGTGGTGGAGCCGGCCGTCATCGACCCCGACGATCGCCCGGCGCTCGACAAGCTGGTCGTCTTCGTCCCGAGGGAGGCGGCCGACGCCCTGCGGACCGCGCTGGCGGAGGCGGGCGCGGGGTCGCTGGGCGACTACGACGCCTGCTCGTTCAGCACCGAGGGGGAGGGGCGCTTCCGACCGCGGGAGGGCGCTGCGCCGACGATCGGCCGTGTCGGGGACCTGGAGACGGTGCCCGAGACCCGGGTCGAGGTGGTGCTCGAGCGGGGTCGCCGGGCGGCGGTGCTGGCCGCGATGCGCGCCGCCCACCCCTACGAGGAGGTCGCCCACGACCTCGTCGAACTGGCCAACCCGGCGCCGGGGGAGCCGACCCGGGGCACCGGGCGGATCGGGGACCTCGCGGAGCCCGTGTCGCTGCGGGAGTTCGCCGCCCAGGTGGCGCGGGCGCTGCCGGAGTGCGCCCACGGCGTCCGTGTCGGGGGTGACCCGGACCGGGTCGTACGGCGGGTCGCGGTGACCAGCGGGGCCGGGGACTTCCTGCTCGAGCGGGTCCTGGAGACCGATGCCGACGTCTACCTCACCTCCGACCTGCGGCACCACCGGGCGGGGGAGTTCCTCGAGCACGGGGGGCCGGCGCTCGTTGACGTGGCGCACTGGGCCGCGGAGTGGACCTGGCTGCCGGTCCTCGCGGAGCGCCTGGCCGCTACGGTGGGACCCGCGCTCGAGACCCGGGTCAGCACCACCGTGACCGACCCATGGACCTTCCGCGCCTGAGACCGCACCCCGAGGAGATCGTCCTGAAAGCCGACCCGTTCGCCCAGCTGAAGCTCCTCGACCTCCAGGAGCTCGACTCCACGCTCGACCAGCTCCGGCACCGCCGGCGCAGCCTGTCCGAGCTGGCGGCGCTCGCCGAGCTCGCCGGCATGCGGACCGACCTCGACACCCGGGCGCGTGACCTGCGGATCGTCGTCGACGACACGACTCGCGAGCAGAAGCGTGCCGACGCCGACGTCGAGCAGGTGCGTGCCCGCCGCGAGCGGGACCAGAAGCGGATGGACTCGGGCGCGATCAGCAACCCGAAGGACCTCGAGCGCATGCAGCACGAGCTGGTCTCGCTGACCAAGCGCATCAACGACCTCGAGGACATCGAGCTCGAGGTAATGGAGCGGCTCGAGACGGCCCAGGGCGAGCTTGCCCAGGTCGAGGCCGAGCTCGCGGACGTGGACACCAAGATCGAGGTGGCCACCAGCGCCAAGGACGCGGCGTACGCCGAGATCGACGCGGAGGCCACGACCGTCACCGCCGATCGCGAGACCCTCGCCTCCGGCATCCCGACGGACCTCCTGGCCCTCTACGACAAGCTCCGCGCGGCCAAGGGCGGCACGGGTGCCGCGGCGCTGCGCGCCCGACGCTGCGGTGGGTGCCGCCTGGACCTCAACGCCTCGGACCTCGCGGTGATCGCGAAGGCGCCGAGCGACGAGGTCGTGCGCTGCGAGGAGTGCCAGCGGATCCTGGTGCGCACCTCCGAGTCAGGGCTGTGAGCCGGCACCGCTCGGTTCTCATCGAGGCGGACGGTGGGTCGCGGGGCAACCCCGGCCCGTCGGCGTACGGCGCGGTGCTCAAGGACGCCGAGACCGGCGAGGTCATCGCCGAGGACGGCACCACCATCGGCGTCGCCACGAACAACGTCGCGGAGTACTCCGGCCTGATCGCCGGGCTCCGGCTGGCCGAGGAGTTCGCTCCCGAGGCGGACATCGAGGTCCGGATGGACTCCAAGCTCGTCGTCGAGCAGATGTCGGGCCGCTGGAAGATCAAGCATCCCGACATGCGACCCCTCGCCATGGAGGCCAACAGGCTCGCGCCGTTCGGGACGACGTACACCTGGATCCCGCGGGCGAAGAACGCGTACGCCGACCGGCTCGCGAACGAGGCGCTCGACGGCGTCCGCAGTGGCGTCAGTGTCCCGGGGGAGGAGCCGCCCACGGACCCGAACGACTCGCTCGCGCCCTCGCCGGTGGTCGAGCAGCAGACAGCGGGCGTGCCCGTCGAGCCACCCGCCCGCGGCTGGGCTCCCCGCACCGGCGCCACCACGCTCGTGCTGGTCCGGCACGGGGCGACGCCCCTGACGGCGGAGAAGCGGTTCTCCGGCTCCGGTGGCACTGACCCCGGGCTCACCGACGAGGGACGCGCCCAGATGCGCACCGCGGCCGAGGTCGTCGCACCGCTGGCTGCGGCTGCCGATGGTGGGGCTGTGCTGGTCGCGTCGCCGCTGCGCCGGGCGCGCGAGTCGGCCGACGTGCTCGCCGAGAGACTGGGCGCGGACGGTCCGCTGGCGGTCGTCATCGACGACGACCTGGCCGAGATCGACTTCGGTTCCTGGGAGGGGCTGACCTTCGCTGAGGTCGCCGAGCGGGACCCCGACCTCGTCGGTCGCTGGCGTGTGAACGCCGCCGTCGCCCCGCCCGGGGGTGAGTCGCTCGAGGAGGCCTGGAAACGGGTGCTCGCCGCGCGCGACCGCATCCTCACCGAGCACGCCGGCCGGACCGTCGTCGTGGTCGCCCACGTCACGCCGATCAAGCTGCTCGTCGCTGACGCGGTGGGCGCCGGAGCCCAGGCCGCGCACCGGATGGAGCTCGCTCCGGCCGCGGTGTGCGTCGTCGCCCACCACACCGACGGGACCGCCGCACTGCGGCTCTTCAACGCCGTCGGCTGAGGTTCGGCTTGCTGAGGTGCGAGGCGTGAGCGAAGCCTCGAAGCCTTGCAGGGTGTGGGCATGCCTCAGCGCACGCACGAGGCGGGCTGCGGGGCGGGGCAGCTACGAGCCGGCGGGCTCGAGCAGGTGGCGCGGGAGGGCGGGGTTGCCGTGGCGGTCGAGCCATTCGTAGAGGGGTCGGCCGTCGGGGTCCCAGCCGTCGCGGCGGTAGGTCCAGCCGGTCCAGGTCTTGAGCCGGTGGTGGCGTCTGCAGAGTGCAGCAAGGTTGGCCGGGTTGGTCTGGCCGGGTGGCCCGCCCTCGACATAGGGCTCGATGTGGTCGAGGTCCGATGAGCGAGCGTCGCGGGTGCAGTCCGGGAACACACACGTTCGGTCGCGCAAGATCACCTGCTCGCGCATCCACTCCGGCGGTGTCCGCCCGGAGATGCTGTCGGTGCGGGTGGTCTCGAGCAACGGGCGCAGAGTGATGCCGTCGTGGGCGATGCCGCCGGGACGACGGAGCCACTCGCCGAGCAGGTCCAGGGTCGCGGGGCCGAGCCGCTCGATGCGCCCGCCGCCATCGGACCCATCACGGACGTGGTTGGTGACGTCGCAGGCGTCCAGGTGCAGGTAGACCACCGCCGAACGACCCCACACACCCTTGGAAGGGGTGGCGATGCCGGTCGGCTTGCTGGTGGCGTGGGTGGTCAGGTCGCCAGCCAGGAGATCCATCGCCAGCTGCGGATTCGTCAACGTGCCCACGGCCTTGGCGCGGCGCACCTGCAACGGAGACTCATCGCCGAGAGCAGCGTGGACGGTGGCCAGGTCATCGAGGGTGGCATCGAGGATCGCCACGTCAGGGGTGTCCAGCACCATCGCGACTCGAGTGGTGACCCCGACACCAGCAGGACCAGACCGCTCCACGAACACCCCGCGCCCGTCCAGCCTGGCGGCCTCGCGCTGCGCGAACTTCTCCGGGTCGAAGCGCCGCAGCGCTTCTGCGACCAGCTGTCCGACCACACCGGTGATCGACCGACTGGTCTCCCCCAACCGGGCGTCGACCCACTCCAGGGCCTCGACGCTCAGCTGGCGGGTCTCCTGCGCAACCACCCGAGCTCGCCAGGCGTCGACCTCGCCGTCGAGCAGCCGCTGCCACAACCCCGGCAGCCGATGCCTCAGGTCGAGCGCATCGGCGAGCAACGCCGCAGCGGCATCCGGACCACACGCCAGGTGGTGGCCCAACTCGGTCGCCGCGAACTCACTGACCTGCGGCGTCCCTGAACCACCCAGAGTGATCAGCCGCTCGGAGACCACCGGCAACAGGTCCGGAACCGGGGCCATCGACGGGCGTCGTACAACACCGCCACGTGCGCGGCAGCGACCAGCTCATCCACCGCGATCCGCCGCGCCAGCGCCCGACCCGCACGCATGACCTCGAAGACCTCGGCATTGCCGAGATCATCGAGACGGTCGCGATCGAGCATGGACACAGTTCATCACCTGCCACCGACACTGAGGATGCTCGAAGGCTCCTGGGCTTGTTATGCGCTCTGTGCGCCCGTAACGCGACCGAGGAGCGGATCGTTGTCCGATCACGAGATCGACGCCGGAGGGTGAGCGGGATCGTGCGCACGAGCTCGCCGCCCGCACCGAACCCGGACACAGGCCTACCCGAGGAAGTCAACGTGCTCACCCAGATCCTGCTGCCCTCTCTCGCCGCGGTCGTCGCCCTGGTGCCCGCCGCCCAGGGACTGGCCCCCTCGCCCGGCGCGCCGGGGATGGCCCAGTCCTCCGCCGCGTCGGGCAGGACCTCGCCACCGGCAGCGCCGTTCGCGCCAGGCCCTCCGGGATGCAGGACCCCAGCTGCTGCTGACGGCGCGGAGCCGGCCTGCAATCCCCACCTGGCGGCCTCGCCGTGGGCCAGCAGCCACAGGAACTCCTACGCCCAGGCGTCGTCCCCGTTCCCTGGCCCGACCGGACCTGCAGAGCAGGTCAACGTCGACCATGACGGCTTTGCGTCCGCGCCGATCGTGCTGTCGTTTTCGCCCGAGTATCGCGACGGCGGTCGGGCGATCTGGGCATCGACCGTCGGGCTCACCAACGAGATCCTCAAGATCGACCCCGAGACGGTCACGGTGATCGACAAGTACATCCCGCAGGTGGAGGAGGGTGCCGGACCAGGGACCAACTCGGTCTCCGGGGCGTACAACCTCGTCGACGCCGACAATCGTCTCCACGTCGGGCAGGCGAGAGCACTTGAGGTCTACGGTGACGCCGTCCCGGGCAAGCGCGACTCCACAATCGCCCTGCTCCACCGCTTCGAGCTCCCTGCCGAGGCGCTGTGCGGCGACGACCAGCTCGTCGGCATCACGATGACCTATGACGGGCGCATCGCCTTTGCGACCGAGAACGGGGTGGTCGGCGTCATACCTCGTCAGCCCGAGCGCATGACGGCCGAGCACCTGCGCACCTTCTTCACCAATGGCGAGGACTGCGCCGGTGGACCCGAGGGGGACGCCGAGACGGTGTCGAACTCGATTGCTGCGGATGAGAACGGGGGCATCTACGTCGTCACCAGCCACGGGATGTACCGGATCGACTGGGACGGGGACCAGCTGTCGCAAGGCTGGCGATCGGGCTATGCGGGCGCGGGCGGCTCCGGTGGGGGCCGTCTCGGTGCCGGCTCCGGCTCGACCCCGACGCTGATGGGCACGGCGCCCGGCGACGACAAGTTCGTGGTCATCACCGACGGCCAGGAGCTGATGCACCTGGTCCTGATGTGGCGCGACGAGATCCCTGCCGGGTGGCAGCCCATCCGAGAGGGCGCCGACCCCCGTATCGCCTGCGAGATCCCGGTGACGTTCGGTGACGAGTCCGTCGACCGGTCGCTGTCGGAGCAGTCGGTGCTGGTGCGAGGCCACAGCGCCGTGGTCGTCAACAACCTCATGAAGGCCGATCCTGTAGTGGGCCAGCTGCCGCCGCAGGTCGCGCCGTACTCCCAGCTGCTGTCGGGTTTGCCGGGCAACGCCCCTACCGGCATCGAGCGGTTCGCGTGGGATCGCAAGACCAAGACCTGCGACGTGGTCTGGTCGAATCCTGACGTGGCCATCCCCAACGGGATCCCGACGATGAGTGCCGCGACGGACATGATCTACGGGATCGGGGCACGCGACGGGGTCTGGACCCTCGAGGGTCTCGACTGGGACACCGGTGAGGAGGTCCTGACCGTGGAGACCACCGCCTTCCCGACGAGCAACAGCTTCTATGCCGCGACCACGATCGGCCCCGACGGGACGGTGTGGACCGGCAACTTCGGCGGCGTAACCCGCTTCCAGCCCTGTGACCCGGAGCAGGAGGCCGACTGCGGTCGCCGGCTGGACCCGGCCGAGGCCATCGTCGGGACCGTGCCGACGGATCCCGAGGACGCACTGCGGGACACCATAGGACTGCCGAACGACGAGCCCACCGGAGAACAGCACTGATCACCACCCGGTGATCCCGCTTGGCGCCGACGGCCGAAGGAAACGGGACACTGCCCGTAGGTCAGCCGCTCCTCACAGCTCCCTGACGACCACGTCGAGCCGGGTGCCGCGGGCGTCGGGCTCGGCGGACTCGACCGTCCACCCGTGGTCGGCGAGAGCCTCGGCGAGCGCGGCGGGCGTACGCGGGCGGTCGCCGGCCTCGAGCAGCGTGCGGACGATCCGGCCCTTGGTGGCCTTGTTGAAGTGGGAGACGACCTTCCGCTTCCCGCCGGACTCGTGCAGCACGCGGACGCTCGCGACCCGGTCCGCTACGGTCGCGGGCGGGCGCCAGAACGCGGCGTACGCCGTGGACCGCAGGTCGAGCAGGAGCCCGCTGCCCAGGGCTGCGAGTGCCGCGTCCTCGAGGGCGCCGCGCCAGTGCGAGGCCACCGGTCCCAGTCCGGGAAGGGTGACGTCGCCGGAGAGCCGGTACGCCGGGATCCGGTCGCCGGGCCGGAGCAGCCCGAACAGCCCCGAGGTGATGGCCACCGACGAGGTGGCGCGCCGCTTCGCGGCCCCCTCCAGCGAGGGCAGGTCGAGCGCCTCGTAGAGCACGCCGGTGTAGACGTGGTCCGCGCGGGCGGTCGGTGCGGTGTCGAGCCGGGCATCGGTGTCGACCGCGTCCAGCTGCGTCTTCCCGAGCCCCAGCGTCGCGGCTACGCGGAGGCGCTCCGCCTCGTCGGTCAACGGGGCGCCGGAGCCGTCGCGGCAGAACGCGAGGAGGGCGTCGAGGGCCTCCTGCCGCGCCGACCGCAGCTCGGGGAAGCCGAGCGTGTCCAGGTCCAGGGGGCGACCCCGGGAGGGTGCTGCCTTGCCTTCGGACGGGGGGAGGAGAATCAGCACCGGGCCACCCTAGGAGGTGCCGTCGGGTGCGCTTCGCGCTGGTGCAGGACTAGGATCGTCCTGGACGAGCTGGCCGGGCGGCCGCGTGACCGGGGAACCGGTCCCGAGGAAGGTCCGGGCTCCACAGGGCAAGGTGGTGGGCAACACCCACCCGGGGTGACCCGCGGGAACGTGCCACAGAGAACAGACCGCCTCCGGTCCTCCGGGACCGGCGGTGAGGGTGAAACGGTGGTGTAAGAGACCACCAGCGTCCCGGGTGACCGGGACGGCTAGGCAAACCCCACCAGGAGCAAGATCAAGAGGGTGGCTCCGCGCGAGCGGGACCACCTGCGTGAGCGTTCGAGGGCGGCCCGCCCGAGTTCGCGGGTAGATCGCCAGAGACCGCCGGCGACGGTGGTCCTAGATGGATGGTCGCCCCTCGCCGCAAGGCGAGGACAGAACCCGGCCTACAGGCCAGCTCGTCCCCTAGACCCCGTGACCTGCGGCGAAGCATCTTTCAGCCCACGCGTGCTTGAAGTTGACGCCTTCTTCGCGCTGGATGGCCAGGTCTGCGTCGTGGGCCTCGTGGAGCGCCTCTGGGGTCACTCCTTGCATGCTGGTGTGTACGTCCATGAACTCGGGCACGGCTTCACTCCTGCTCTTGAGTGGCCGAAACTATCGAGTCTGCACCCATGCATCGGGACCCGCAAATAGTTCTGAAGCGCGCCCGTGAGGGCGGGGTGAAGGGGGAAATCTGCTGTCGTTCCGCCCTCGCGAGGCGTAGGGCAAGCCGCGCTCCCCGTCACGACGACTGCACCGCAGAGCAGTTCCGTGAACGTGCGGTCGTTCTACGACGGGCCTGGCGCCCAACCCTGCGGGGTCCGGGCCCGGCTTGCAGGCCGGCTCGTTCGCCCCTCCCGGTCTAGAGAACGAAGTGGGTGAGGGGCGCCGAGTAGACCCCCGCGGCCATGCCGCCGGGGACGGTCACGGTGTGGTTGGGCATCCAGATGGCGGAGTTTCGGTGACTGCCTCGATGGCGCGGGGTCGCGGCCGAGTCACAGCTCGGGCAGCGGCAGCTCTGCCACGGTGGAGCACCCGGCCAGGTAGGCCGCGAGCATCGCCGTGGCGACCTCGCCGACGGTGTCGTCGGACGGCAGGAACTCGGGATGGTGCAGTCCTGGCTCCTCGGTCCCGCCGGATCCGACCCCGACGAAGACCATGAGCGAGGGGGCGAGGGCGCAGTAGTAGGAGAAGTCGTCTGCGCCGCAGGAACGATGCGGTGGCGCGACGTCGAGTCCGGCCCGCTCGATCCAGGTGGAGGCGCACATGGCCAGCGGCGGGTCGTTGTGGAGAACGGGCGCGCCGATCGAGACCTCGACCTCGGAGTCACATCCGTGCACGTCGCTGACGGCCCGGGACACCTCTTCGAGCGCGCCGTGGAGACGGACCCGGTCGTGTTCGTCGAACGTCCGCAGGATGCCGGTCATCCGGACGCTGGCGGGGACGACGTTGGGGGAGTTGCCCCCGGTGATGGCCCCGATGGTGAGGACGGTGGGGTTGGTGGGGTCCACCTGGCGGGAGATCAGGTGCTGCAAGGTGCCGATCAGGTCGGCCGAGGCCACGACCGGGTCGGCGGTCAGGTGGGGGTACGCCGCGTGTCCGGGGCGTCCGTTGATCACGATGCTGAACTGGTCGGCCGCCGCGTTGACCGGGCCCGGGGTGGCGGCGAAGCTCCCCTGCGGCAACCGGGGTTGGACATGGGCGCCGATGAAGGCGCGGATGTCGTGCTCGATGAAGACCCCGGACTGGGCGACGTCCCGGGCACCCGAGGGCAGGGTCTCCTCGCGAGGTTGCAGAACCAGCGCGAGCGGCAGGGGGCCCTCCGTCTCCTGGAGGGTGCGGGCGACAGCGGCAGCTGCGGCGATGTGCACGTCATGGCCGCAGGCGTGCATGGCTCCGTTCCGCGCGCGCCAGTCGACCGTGGTCTGCTCCACCACCGGGAGGGCGTCGAGCTCGGCCCGGAGGCCGACCGCGGGACCGCCCCGGTCCCCGATCCGCACCACGGCGCCGCCGGCGGGCAGCGGGTCGTGGGGAACCCCGAGGAAGGTCGTCACCGCCTCGGCGGTGTCGTCCTCGCCCCCCGAGAGCCGGGGGTCTGCGTGCAGGCGCCGGCGAAGCTCGACGGCGGCAGGCACGTGCTTCTCGAGCGCGCGGAAGAGCTCGGTGATCTGCGTGCTCGACCAGTCCTGGTTCATGCTGACCCACTGTCCAGGGGCGGACCAGGCGAAACGTCGGGGGTGTCGGCGTCTGAGCCTGGCCCCGGATCGTGCAGCGGCCGCTCTCCCCGCCGGGGTGCGGCACGATTGCTGGCAGCCCTCGGGGTGTCTAGGTTGCTGGGTGTCGAGATCGGGACCCGATCGGCGACTACTCGGGCGCTAGCCCCTGTATGGCAGGAGTGCGATCGGCCCGGCGTGTGTCGGGCTGCCAGGAAGGAAGCTCATGATCGAGGCCCGAGACCTGACCAAACGCTACGGAGACACGACCGCCGTGGACAACGCCTCGTTCGAGGTGATGCCGGGAACGGTGACCGGCTTCCTAGGGCCGAACGGGTCCGGGAAGTCGACCACGATGAGGATGATCGTGGGGCTCGACCGTCCGACCGCCGGTGCGGTCACGGTCAACGGCAAACCGTATGCCGCTCACGCTGCACCGCTGCGAGAAGTCGGTGTCCTGCTGGATGCGAAGGCGGTGCACACCGGTCGCAGCGCCTACCAGCACCTGCGCGCGATGGCCGCCACGCACGGGATTCCGACCCGTCGGGTGCGCGAGGTCATCGACATGACCGGGCTGGACCGGGTGGCCGACAAGCGGGTCGGTGGGTTCTCCCTCGGCATGGGTCAGCGGCTCGGCATCGCCGCCGCGATGCTCGGCGACCCGCACACGCTGATCCTCGACGAACCCGTCAACGGCCTCGACCCCGAGGGCGTGAAGTGGGTCCGGACCATGGTCCGGCAGCTGGCCGGCGAGGGACGCACGGTCTTCATCTCCTCGCACCTGATGAGCGAGATGGCCCAGACCGCCGACCATCTCCTGGTCATCGGCAGGGGCAGGATCATCACGGCGGGTCGGCTGGCGGACGTCATCGCCACCGCCCGACAAGCCACGGTCCGAGTCGTGACACCTCGACCGGCCGAGCTCGCAGAGCTCCTCACCGGAGAGGGAGCCACGGTCACGTCCGTTGCCTCCGGCCAGCTCGAGGTCGCGGAGCTGACCAGCGCAGAGATCGGGGACCTGGCCGCCGCCCGTGGACTGCCGCTGCACGAGCTGACGCCGCTCGGCGCGTCGCTCGAGGACGCCTTCCTCTCCTTGACCCGCGACGAGGTCGAGTACCGGTCCGAGACGATGACGCAGGGAGCCAGTCGATGACCACGCACACCGCCGCCCCCAGCGAGACAGTCCCGAGCGTGACTGTGAAGCCGGTGTCGTTCCCACGGATCCTGCACTCTGAGTGGATCAAGCTGTGGAGCCTGCGCTCCACCTACTGGACCGTGCTCGCCACCCTCGCAGCCATGGTGCTCATCGCCGTCATGCTCGGGGTTGCCTCACTGGCCGACGACGCAGCGGTCGTCCCGGACGGACAGATGGCGATCGGAATGGGCTACACCTTCGCCCAGGTCGTCGTCGCGGTGCTGGGAGTCCTGACCATCACCGGCGAGTACACCACCGGCATGATCCGCTCCACTCTCGCCGCCGTACCGACTCGGCTGCCGGCCCTGGCAGCCAAAGCCGTCCTGGTCGCCGCAGTCGGCTTCATCCTGGGCGTCGTCGGGGTAGCGCTGTCCTACCTGGCCAGCTATCCGCTCCTCGGTGCCGACGGTGCGGCAACGTTGTCCGATCCCGAGGTGCAGCGGATCTTCTGGGGCAGCGGCCTCTACCTCGCAGGAGTCGGGCTGCTCGGCCTGGCGATCGGAACGATCATCCGGCACACCGCGGGGGCGATCACCCTGATCCTAGGGTTGTTGCTGCTCCTCTCCACGATGTGGCAGCTGCTGATGATGACCTCGGACTGGTTCACCAAGAGCTACGCCTACCTGCCCTCGACAGCCGGGGAGCGGATCGCGTCACCCGACATGTCCAGCGTCGTCGCCGAGGGCCCGCAGGCGCTGGCCCCGTGGACCGGCTTCGGAGTCTTCATGCTCTACATCGCGGTCGCCTTCCTGATCGCGGGCGTGCTCCTGCGGAGGAGGGACGCCTGACCGTCGACGACGTGGGTTGCCCGGCGTGACCGAGCCCTGCTCGTCCGCTCACCCCTCGCCGGAGACGCGCAGCCTGTTCAGCGTCGGGGGCAGCGTCGTGCCGGGCCCGCCGTCGTCGAGCCAGGTCTCGAGCGCCTCGCTGGCATCGTCACCGGCCAACCCGGCGAACCAGTGCGGCTTCGCACCTCGCCGGCGCGCAGCGGGCGCCGGCCGGGCCACGACCACGTCGCCCTGGTCGCACTGGTCGAGGCACTCGACCTCCTGCAACCGGAGGCCGCAGCGCCCGGCGACCTCCTTGAGTCGGCCGTGCTGGCCGTCGGGTCGGTCGTCGTCGGGCAGGGTCTCGCCGGTGCACAGGGTGCACATCACCAGGCTCGGGGAGCCTGCACGCTTGGCTGCCATCAGGGGAGGGTCAGGACCTCGGCGCCGCCGGCGGTGACCAGCAGTGTGTGCTCGAACTGCGCCGTGCGGCGACGGTCCTTGGTCACCACGGTCCACCCGTCGTCCCACATGTCGTGCTCGTAGGTGCCCAGGCAGAGCATCGGCTCGATGGTGAAGGTCATCCCGGTCTGGATGACGGTGTCGTAGTAGGGCTCGTCGTAGTGCGGGATGACCAGGCCGGAGTGGAACGCGGTGCCGATCCCGTGACCGGTGAAGTCGCGCACCACGCCGTACCCGAACCGCTTGGCGTAGGACTCGATGACCCGGCCGATCACGTTGACCTCGCGCCCGGGCCGCACGGCCTTGATGGCGCGCCGCAGCGCTTCCTCGGTGCGCTCGACCAGCAGCCGCGACTCCTCGTCGACGTCGCCGGCGAGGAACGTCGCGTTCGTGTCGCCGTGGACGCCGCCGAGGTAGCCGGTGATGTCGATGTTGACGATGTCACCGTCCTCGACGACGCGGCTGTCGGGGATGCCGTGGCAGATGACCTCGTTGGCGCTGGTGCACAGCGACTTGGGGAAGTGCCGGTAGCCCAGCGTGGACGGGTAGGCCCCGTGGTCGCAGAGGAACTCGTGGCCGATCCGGTCCAACTCGTCGTGGCTGACGCCGGGCGCCACGGCCGCGCCGACGGCCTGCAGGGCCTGTGCGGCCAGCCTGCCGGCGGCGCGCATGCGCTCGATGGTGTCGGCATCCTTCACCTCCGGGCCGGTGTACGGCGTCGGGGCGTCCTGGTCGACGTACTCCGGGCGGGGGATGTGCGCGGGCACGGGACGGCGGGGCGAGAGGGTGCCGGGGCGGATCTCTGTCACCCCGGCAGTCTAGGGAGCGCGTGGACGGGCCCGACGTGGGGCAGGATGGGCCGGCCGACGGCGTACGACGACCCCCACCCGGGCATGCAGGAAGGACGCGAGCGATGGCCGAGTACTACTACTGCCTCAAGCACAAGACGGTGGAGCCCCAGGAGGGCTGCCGTGCCAAGGACCGGCTGGGTCCCTACGACACCGAGGCCGCGGCCGCGAGCGCCCTCGAGAGGGTCGAGGAGCGCAACGAGGACTGGGAGAACGACCCGCGCTGGAACGACGACGTCGACCAGGACGACGTCCCGAGCGAGGACTGACGCGCCCGGTGCTCAATCGCATCCAGTGGGAACGCTCCGGGCCGTGGATCGCCACGGCCGGGATGGTCGCCTGCCTCTTCCTCTACGGCATCTCCGGCACGGTCGCCCCGTGGTGGGCCGTGGTGCTGCTCATGCTCGTGTGGGTGTTCCTCATGGCGCTCACGATCACGTGGTTCACGCGTCGGCCCCTGGCGGTGATGGCGCTGCCGGTGGTGGCGTTCGTGATCTGGTTCGCCGCGATCACGACCGGCGGCGCGATGCTCGGCTGGACCTCGCCCTGACCGGGTGATCAGTGCCTGACCTCCACGGTCGCGAACGCGCGGAACGAGGCAGATGCGGGCGTTCCGTGACCGCCTCGTGGCGGTCGAAGGCCAGGTGCTCGTCCGGCCACGCAGAAGTACGCTCACGCATCTTGACTCCGGCGCAGGTGCCAGGCGACCCCTCGTGCTGGTGGACGTCTCGGGCTGACCGAGCGCCGCCCGAGGCCGGCGCTCAAGTGACCGGTTCCAGCCGTCGTCGGCCCTGGACGGCCGCCGTGACCACCAGGACGAGCACGGCCAGCATGCTGAGCATGAGCGCGGGCACTGCCAGGGAGGCAGCCCAGTAGTGCACGCCCGTCTCCCAGATGTCCGGCGTCGCCCGGTTGACCCAGCCGTCCTGCCCGAAGCGCACCACCGCAGAGATCAGCTCGACGGCGATGGCGACGAGCGCCAGGGACAGGGTTGCCGACAAGACCCAGCCGATGACCCGTGAGGTGCGGGCGACGGCAGTGGTGCGGAACCGCCACGCCGCCAGCACGGCGAGGACGAGCAGGGGGAGCTGGATGACGTGGGCGGAGATGTGGAGCAGGCTCGTGTCGCCTGCCGCGGCGAAGGGCAGGAACACCAGGAACGAAGCCCAGACGAGGGCCAGGAGCAGGAGCGGACGCTTCATCGCGGTCCTCCGGTCGGTTGCGGGTGACGGACACCGCGAACCTAGGAGAATCGCAGGTCAGACCGCATCGGCCCTTTCGCCTACATTGCCTTCTCGCCAGGTGAGTACGGCGTGCACCCGGCGGTTGTCGTGCGGCCCCTCCGGGAGTTCGAGCTTGGTGAAGATCGAGCGCAAGTGTGCGTCGACGGTCCGCTCCGACACCACCAGGCGGGCCGCGATTCCCTGGTTCGATAACCCCTGCGCGAGCAGCTCGAGCACCTCGGTCTCGCGGTGGGTGAGCGGCCCGAACCGGCGGGTCGGTACGACGGTAGACACCCCGGCTGGGACGGCACCGGGCGCCGTGTCGGACATGCGGTCGGGCTCGGCCTCAGGGACCGTGAGCGCCCGCGACGAGGCGACGACCACCAGTGTCACCGCGGCGTACATGGCGCAGAACAGGACGATCACCGCGGCATTGCCCGTGAGTGTCGCCAGGACACCGCACAGCATGACCAGGGCCACACCGGCCATTGCCGAGCCCGCGACCATCGCCAGGCGTCGCATCGCCTCGCCCTGGGCCCGCCAGGCCGCGACCAGGGACGCCAAGGGCCCGAGCAGGACGGTCGCCAGGAAGAGCAGATTCAGGACCATCGCGAGTGTCGCGCCCCTGGGCCAGTCGACGAGCGGCTCGATCTCGTCGAACGGCTCGAAGCTCCCGAAGAATAGGATCGTGACGACGACGTCGGCGACCAGGAGTGCGACCACGAGTCCGGCCAGCAGTCGGCCGGAGCCACGGCCGAGGTAGCGCACGGCGAGCAAAGGCAGCAGCGAGAACCCGGCGAGCAGGGGCAGATGCCCCACAGCGCCGCTCACGGCAAGAGCCCAGGTGAGGGGTCCACCGGGGTCGGCCTCTCCGGCCAGCGTCAGCGCCGCCCACCACCCGGGGTAGGCGATCGCCGCCAGGGTCAATGCGACGAGGGCCAGGCGCCAGGTGACCCAGCCCTGGTCGAGCCGGAGGAAGGTTGCGACGAGGACACTGGCGCACACGAGCATCGCGAGGAGCACGACATAGGACGTGCCCCAGAACGGCTCACCCACCTGCCGGGCGGTGACCACGAGGAGAACGACGGCCGCAGCCAACCCTGCCGCGACGTACGCGAAGGGGAGTCGGGAACGGAGCACCGCCACCTCTCGAGTATCGCCATTCGGCCCCCGGTCAACCACCCCTCACGACCAGAAGGCGTGGTCCATGTCCATCACGTCACCGGACGGAAACTCACGCACGTCCGCTCATCGGCTGCTTGTTCCATTGACCCAGGACCGGTGAACGCAAGCGTCGGCGAACGGCCCCATGAGGGAGACACCCAGTGAGCGCGGCTGGTCAGAACGTGTGCTCCTCGGCAGGGAACGTGCCGGCCGCGACGTCGGCGGCGTAGGCGCGGGCCGCGTCGGTCATGACGCCGCGCAGGTCGGCGTACTGCTTGACGAAGCGGGGCATCCGTCCGCTTCGCAGGCCCATCATGTCCTGCCAGACGAGCACCTGGGCGTCGCAGCCGGAGCCCGCGCCGATGCCGACGGTCGGGATGAGCAGCTCCTTCGTGACCTCGGCGGCCACGTCGCCCGGCACCATCTCCATCACCACGGCGAACGCACCTGCCTCCTGCACCGCGCGGGCGTCGGCGAGGATGCGGGCGGCGGTCTCGCCGCGGCCCTGCACCCGGTAGCCGCCGAGCGCGTGCTCGGACTGGGGGGTGAAGCCGATGTGCGCCATGACCGGCACGCCGCCGCGGGCCAGGATCTCGATCTGGGGCGTCATCTCGGCGCCACCCTCGAGCTTCACCGCGTGCGCGCGGCCCTCCTTCATGAACCGGACGCCGGTCTCGTAGGCCTGCTGCGCGGAGCCCTGGTAGGACCCGAACGGCAGGTCGGCCACCACCAGCGCGCGGGAGGACGCCCCGGTCACCGCCCGGACCAGCGGGACGAGCTCGTCGACCGTGACCGGTAGCGAGCTGTCGTAGCCGTAGACGTTGTTCGCCGCGGAGTCACCGACGAGCAGCACCGGGATGCCGGCGGCGTCGAAGACCTCGGCGGCGTACATGTCGTAGGCGGTGAGCATCGCCCACCGCTCGCCGCGCTCCTTCATCTCGCGCAGGTGGTGCGTGCGGATCTTGCGGGGGGTGGGCGCCGGGGCGGCGGGCGTCGCGGTCCCACCCCCGTACGGCGCGGTCTCCTCGGTCATGGCGACCTCCCTGACGTCTCTGCGATCTCGCGGCTCCCTGGTGGAGTCCCCGGACCCGACCAGGCTAGACCGGGAGCGCGTTCGGGCGCGTCGTGGCACTCGTCACGTCCCTGGTCCCGCAGCGAGGGCTGGCACACTCAGGCAGATGAACGGGCAGACGAGCGACTGGCGCAACCTCTACCGACACGGCTACGCACGGGTGGCGGCCTGCACCATCCCCAGCGCGGTGGCCGATCCGCCGACCAACGTCGCCACCGTGCTGGGCGAGGTGAGGGCCTGTCACGACGAGGGCGTGGCGGTGGCGATCTTCCCCGAGCTCTGCCTGACCGGGTACGCCATCGACGACCTGCTGCTGCAGGACCCGCTCCTCGATGCCGCCGAGAACGCCCTGGCGCACCTGGTCGCCGAGTCCGCCGGACTGCGGCCGGTGGTCGTGGTCGGCCTGCCGGTGCGCCACGGCAACCGCCTGCTCAACGCCGCGGCCGTCGTCCACGACGGCACCCTGCTCGGCGTCGCGGTCAAGTCGCTGCTGCCGAACTACCGCGAGTTCTACGAGCGCCGCCACTTCGCCCCCGGCGACGACCGCCGGGGCTCCACCGTGCGGCTCTGCGGGACCGAGGTTCCGCTGGGCCCGGACCTGCTCTTCGCGGCCGAGGACCTCCCGGACCTGGTGCTGCACGTGGAGATCTGCGAGGACATGTTCGTCCCCGTCCCGCCGAGCGCGGAGGCCGCCCTCGCCGGCGCGACCCTGCTGGCGAACCTGTCCGGCAGCCCGATCACCGTCGGGCGCGCCGAGGAACGCCGTCTGCTGGTGCGCTCCGCCTCGGCCCGCTACCTGGCGGCGTACGCGTATGCCGCCGCCGGACAGGGAGAGTCGACCACGGACCTGTCCTGGGACGGCCAGACGATGATCTACGAGGCGGGCGAGCAGCTCGCGGAGAGCGAGCGGTTCCCCGACGGTCCGCGCCGCTCGGTGGCCGACGTCGACCTGGACCGCTGCCGGCAGGAGCGGATGCGCGTCGGCTCCTTCGACGACAACCGGCGCACCCACGAGGGGCGCACCAGCGGCTTCCGCACCATCTCGTTCACGCTCTCGGCCCCGACCGGTGACCTCGGCCTGCGGCGCCCGGTGGACCGCTTCCCGTTCGTGCCGGACGACCCCGAGCGCCTGGCCCAGGACTGCTACGAGGCCTACACCATCCAGGTCTCCGGCCTGGAGCAGCGGCTGCAGGCGATCGGGCACCCCAAGGTCGTCATCGGGGTCTCGGGCGGCCTGGACTCCACCCACGCGCTGATCGTCGCGGCCAAGGCGATGGACAGGCTCGGCCGCCCGCGCACGGACATCCTCGGCTTCACCCTGCCGGGATTCGCCACCGGGGAGCAGACCAAGGGCAGCGCCACCCGCCTGGCGGAGTCGCTGGGCATCACCTTCGAGGAGCTGGACATCCGGCCCGCCGCCGAGCGGATGCTCGCCGACCTCGGCCACCCGCTCGCCGAGGGCGAGCCGGTCCACGACGTGACGTTCGAGAACGTCCAGGCCGGCCTGCGCACCGACTACCTCTTCCGGGCGGCGAACCAGCGCGGCGGCATCGTGCTCGGCACCGGCGACCTCTCCGAGCAGGCGCTGGGCTGGTCGACGTACGGCGTGGGCGACCAGATGTCGCACTACAACGTCAACACCGGGGTGCCGAAGACCCTCATCCAGCACCTCATCCGCTGGGTCGCCTCCACCGACGAGTTCGGGGACGAGGTCTGCGAGGTGCTCACCACGGTCGTCGACCAGGAGATCACCCCCGAGCTGGTCCCGGTCGGGGAGGGCGACGACGGCCCGCAGTCGACCGAGGACGCGATCGGCCCCTACGCCCTGCAGGACTTCACCCTCTACCACGTCCTGCGCTTCGGCTTCGCGCCCAGCAAGATCGCCTTCCTGGCCCACCACGCCTGGTCCGACGCCGAGACCGGTGCCTGGCCCGTGGGCTTCCCGGAGGACCGCCGTCGCGCCTACGACCTGGCCGAGATCCGGCGCTGGCTGGAGGTGTTCGCCCAGCGTTTCTTCGGGTTCGCGCAGTTCAAGCGCACCGCGATGCCGGGTGGGCCCAAGGTGCACCACGCGGGGGCGCTGTCGCCGCGCGGCGACTGGCGTGCGCCCGGCGACGGCAACGCCCGGGTGTGGCTGGAGGAGCTACGGAGGAACGTCCCCGACGCATGAGGCGATAACGTTCCCCCGTACGCCCGCCGATGTCGGCCGGTCGCGGCCGCAGACCAGCAGGAGACGCCCCATGGGGAAGCAGGAAGGCTTCGTGCTCCGCGCACTCGAGGAGCGTGACGTCCGGTTCGTCCGGCTGTGGTTCACCGACGTGCTCGGGTTCTTGAAATCGGTCGCCATCGCACCGGCCGAGCTCGAGGGCGCCTTCAACGAGGGCATCGGGTTCGACGGCTCGGCGATCGAGGGGTTCGCGCGCGTCTACGAGGCCGACATGCTGGCCAAGCCCGACGCCTCCACGTTCCAGATCCTGCCCTGGCGGGGCAGCGGGGCGGGCGAGGCCTCGACCGCCCGGATGTTCTGCGACATCGAGATGCCCGACGGGTCCCCGTCGTACGCCGACCCGCGCTACGTGCTCAAGCGCAACCTGTCGAAGGCGGCCGAGAAGGGCTTCACCTTCTACACCCACCCCGAGATCGAGTTCTACCTCTTCAAGGACGTCCCGGAGCCGGGCGCCGAGCCCCGCCCGGTGGACCGCAGCGGGTTCTTCGACCACACCGCGCAGAGCTTCGGGTCGGACTTCCGCCGCGAGGCGATCACGATGCTGGAGTCGATGGGCATCTCGGTGGAGTTCAGCCACCACGAGGGCGGTCCTGGTCAGCAGGAGATCGACCTGCGGTACGCCGACGCGCTCTCGACGGCCGACAACATCATGACCTTCCGCACCGTGGTGCGGGAGGTGGCGCTGAGCCAGGGCATCTGGGCCACCTTCATGCCCAAGCCGTTCACCACCCACCCCGGCTCGGGGATGCACACGCACGTCTCGCTCTTCGAGGGCGACCGCAACGCGTTCTTCCAGGCGGGCGCCGAGTACCAGCTCTCCACGACCGGGCGGCAGTTCCTCGCCGGCATCCTGCGCCACGCCAGCGAGATCACCTGCGTGACCAACCAGTGGGTGAACTCCTACAAGCGGCTCATGGGCGGCGGCGAGGCGCCGTCGTACATCTGCTGGGGCCACAACAACCGCTCGGCGATGGTCCGGGTGCCGATGTACAAGCCGAACAAGGGGCAGTCGGCGCGCATCGAGCTGCGCACCATCGACTCCGCGGCCAACCCCTACCTCGCGTACGCCGTGATCCTGGCCGCCGGCCTCAAGGGCATCGAGGAGGACTACGAGCTCCCTCGCGAGGCCGAGGACGACGTGTGGTCGCTCACCGAGCGCGAGCGCCGGGCGCTGGGCATCGACCCGCTCCCGATGAACCTGCGCGACGCCATCCACGTCGCGGAGGACTCCGAGCTGCTCGCGGAGACCCTCGGCGAGCACGTCTACGACTTCTTCCTCCGCAACAAGCGCGCCGAGTGGGACGAGTACCGCGGCCAGGTGTCGGCCTTCGAGCGCGACCGCATGCTGCCGGTCCTCTGATCCGGGAGGACGGGAGACCGGCGTGGGGTGGCGGGAGAAGGCACCACCAGGCCCGGTCAGCACGACGGTCCTCGTCGTCGCGGTGGTGCTCGGGGTGCTGATGGTCGGGATCGGCCTGCGGGTGCTCGCCGGCTCTGACTTGCCCCAGTCGCCGCGCAACGTCGCCGCCAGCGACCGCCTCGGCTGGATGTTCACCGTCCCGGGTGGGTTCGTGGCCGTCGCCTCACTCCTCGCCCTCCTGGTCCGTCGCCGGCGCCGGGTCCTCGCCCGGGCGGCGATGCTGGTCGCCGCTGTCGCGCTGGTCGTGGCCGGCCTGGTCCTCATCGTCGGCTTCATCGGGATCCCGATGCTGCTGGTCGCCGCGGCACTCCTGGTGGCCGCGTTCACCGACGAGGAGCCGGGCCCGTCCGTGCGGAGGGCGCTGTGAACGGCCGTCCCGCACTCACCTCCGGTCAGCTCGCGCGGCTGGGGTTCCTCGACGGGCCCCGGGCGACGGCGGCGTTCGAGCGCATGGGTCCGCACGCCGGGGAGCTGGTGCACCTCGTGGCGACCTCGGCGGACCCCGACGCCTGCGCGACGTACCTCGCCGACCTGGCCGACCGGGTCCCCGAGGGGAACGAGATGCTCGCCGCCCTCCTCGACGACGAGGGCCTGGCCATGCGGTTGCTGTCGGTGCTCGGCGGCAGCGAGGCACTCGCCGACCACCTGCTGCGGCACCCGGACCAGTGGCGCGACCTGCGCGACCCGGCGCTGGGGTCCACCCGGCCGCCGGCGTACCACCTGAGGGCCTGCCTGCTCGCGGCTGTCGACGCCGACCCCGACGACCCGGCACCGGTCGCCTCCATGCCGGACGGTGAGGCCTGCGACGCGCTGCGCGTTGAGTACCGGCGCCTGTTGATGCTGCTGGCCTCCCGCGACCTCGCCCACCACGCCCGGATCGACGACGTCGCGGCCGAGCTCTCCGACCTCGCGGCCGGCACCCTCGAGGCCGCGCTCGCGATCGCGCGGGCGCGCGTGGGGCCCGAGGCCGCCGCGACCTGTCGGCTGGCCGTGGTCGCGATGGGGAAGTGCGGCGGCCACGAGCTCAACTACGTCAGCGACGTCGACGTGATCTTCGTCGGCGAGGCCGTCGACGGGTCCGACGAGCAGGCTGCGCTGCGGGTGTCGACCCAGCTGGCCACCCACCTCATCCAGATCTGCTCGGACCACACCGGCGAGGGCACCATCTGGCCGGTCGACGCCGCGCTCCGGCCCGAGGGCAAGGCCGGGCCGCTCGTGCGCACGCTGGCCAGCCACGAGGGCTACTACGAGCGCTGGGCGAAGACGTGGGAGTTCCAGGCGCTGCTCAAGGCGCGCCCGGTTGCCGGGGACACCGCCCTCGGGCAGGCGTACCAGGAGACCATCACCCCGATGGTCTGGACCGCCGTCGAGCGGGAGGGCTTCGTCACCGATGTCCAGGCGATGCGTCGCCGGGTGGTCGAGAGTCTCCCCAACGAGCAGGTCGTCCGCCAGATCAAGCTGGGTCCCGGGGGGCTGCGGGACGTGGAGTTCGCCGTCCAACTGCTGCAGATGGTGCACGGACGGGCCGACGAGCGGATCCGGGTCCCGACCACGCTGAGCGCGCTGGCCGAGCTCACCCGGGGCGGGTACGTCGGCCGGGAGGACGGCGCCGCCCTGGAGGCGGCCTACATGTTCCTGCGCACCCTCGAGCACCACATGCAGCTCTACGGGCTGCGTCGTACCCACGTGGTCCCCGACCACCCGGAGTCCCTGCGTCGCCTGGGCCGCGCGATGGGAGGCCGCAAGGACCCGGCTGCCGAGCTGGAGAAGACGTGGAAGGCACACGCGCGTGAGGTCCAGCGCCTGCACGAGAAGCTCTTCTACCGACCGCTGCTCGACGCCGTCGCGGCCCTGCCGGGGGAGGGCGCACGGCTGGCTCCGGACGCAGCGAAGCAGCGCCTGGCCGCCCTCGGGTACGCCGACCCGGACGGCGCGTTCCGGAGCCTGGAGGCCATGACCAGCGGCCTGTCCCGCTCGGCCGCCATCCGGCGCCAGCTCCTGCCGGTGATGCTGGCCTGGTTCGCCGACGCTCCAAACCCCGATGCGGGCCTGCAGGGTTTCAAGCGGATCTCCGAGGCGCTGGGCAGCACCCACTGGTATCTGCGCACGCTGCGCGACGAGGGCGAGGTCGCCCAGCGGCTGGCCCGTATCCTCGCCACGAGTCGCTACGCCACGGACCTGATGCTGCGGGCGCCGGAGTCCGTCGCCATCCTCGGCAAGGACCGCGGCCTCGATCCGGTCGCCCGGGACGCGCTCGTCGCCGAGTCCGTGAGCGCGGGGACCCGGCACGAGGACCCCGAGAACGGGATCGCGGCGGTGCGGGCGATCCGCCGCCGCGAGCTCTTCCGGATCTCCGC
>JAUYLL010000069.1 GCA_030698375.1 Nocardioides sp.
GCGGATCAACACGGCGTTCATCCACGCCGTGCGGGCCGGGACCTCGATCGTGCGTCGGCCCGTCCCGGGCACACCGTGGGCGCGGGGGCTGGCCGCGCGAGCGGTGCTGGAGGACTTCTTCCGCACCCATCTCCCGGCGAAGCGACGCGACGGCGGCGACGATCTCTTCGCGCAGCTCTGCGTGGCGCAGAGCGAGGACGGCCACGAGTTCAGCGACGAGGACATCGTCAACCACATGATCTTCCTGCTGATGGCCGCCCACGACACCTCGACGATCACGATGAGCTCGATGGCCTACCACCTCGCCCGGCACCCGCAGTGGCAGGACGCCTGCCGCGCGGAGTCGGTCGCCGCCGGAGACGTGGACTTCGACGGCGTGACGGGGCTGGACCTGCTGGACCGGGTGATGAAGGAGTCGCTGCGGCTCTGCGCGCCGGTGCCGTCGATGCCGCGGGTGGCCACCCGCGCCACGACCCTGGGCGGTTACGACATCCCCGAGGGCACCTTCGTCGCGGTCTCGCCCTTCACCAACCACCAGCTCGAGGAGTGGTGGCCCGACGCCCAGCACTTCGACCCCGACCGGTTCGCCGACGATCGGCGCGAGGACAAGGTGCACAAGATGGCCTTCCACGCGTTCGGCGGTGGTGTGCACAAGTGCATCGGGATGCACTTCGCCGGGATGCAGGTCCGCGCGATCTTCCACGAGCTGCTGCGCACCCACCGCTGGTCGGTGCCCGACGACTACGTGTGGCCGCTCGACGTCGCCGCGCTGCCGGTCCCGCGTGACGGGCTGCCGGTGCGGTTGGAGAGGATCGAGCCGTGAGCGAAGCGAGAGACCCGGACCCCATCCTCGACGCCGCGCAGCAGGTCTTCGAGCAGTACGGCGCGCGGCGGGCCAACGTCGACGACATCGCCCGGCTGGCGGGGATCAGCCGCAGCACGCTCTACCGGCGCTACCCGACCAAGGAGGCGCTGCTCGACGCCGTGCTGGTGCGTCAGGTCGACGCGTTCCTGACCGAGCTGGACCGGGTGGCCGCCGACCTGCCGCCGCAGGAGGCGGTCATCGAGTGCTTCGTGCGCGGCATCGCGCTGACCCGGGAGGTCCCGCTGCTCGGCCGCCTGGCGCAGGCGGAGCCGGAGACGTACGCCGGCGCGGGTGCCCGCTCGCACGGCACGATGCTCCTCGGGTCCACCGGCCGAGTGGCGGCCACCCTGCGCCGCAGCGGCGCGACGATGCCCGACGAGGAGCTGCTCGTCGTGGCCGAGCACCTGCTGCGCGTCGCCTCGACGTACCTCATCTCCCCCGGGGGCCAGCTCGACGTCGGGGACGAGCACGCCGTGCGCGACTACGCGAAGCGGTTCCTCGCCCACCTGGTGAACTGAACTCCTCACCGGCACTTCACCGGCCGTCCACCCGCAGGCTCCTGATCGGGTCACCCACCGCTGCCCTACTGGCGGCATGAGGATCACCGTCATCGGATGTGGCTACCTGGGTGCGACGCACGCCGCCAGCATGGCCGAGCTCGGCCACGAGGTGCTCGGGGTGGAGATCGACGAGGAGCGACGCGGCGCCCTGGCGCGCGGCACCGTCCCCTTCCACGAGCCGGGCCTGGCCGAGCTGCTCGGCCGTCACGTCGCGTCGGGCCGTCTGCGCTTCACCGACTCGTTCGCCGAGGCCGGCGCCTTCGGCGACCTGCACTTCGTGTGCGTCGGCACCCCCCAGGTGCGGCAGGGCATGGGGGCCGACGTCAGCCAGGTGGACGCAGCGGTCGAGTCGCTGGCGCCGCACCTGACCCGGCAGACCCTGGTCGTCGGCAAGTCGACCGTGCCCGTCGGGACCGCTGCCCGGCTCGCTGCGCGATTGGCCGAGCTGGCGCCCGCCGGCGCCGACGCGGAGCTGGCGTGGAACCCGGAGTTCCTGCGCGAGGGGCACGCGATCGAGGACACGCTGCGACCCGACCGACTGGTCTTCGGCGTGGCCTCGGAGATCGCGGAGAAGCTGTTGCGGCACTTCTACGGCGAGGCGATCGACGCCGGCACCCCCGTGGTCAGCACCGACTACGCCACGGCCGAGCTGGTGAAGGTGTCGGCGAACGCCTTCCTGGCCACGAAGATCTCCTTCATCAACGCGGTCGCCGAGGTGTGCGAGGTCACCGGGGCCGACGTGGTGGACCTGGCCGACGCGCTCGGCCACGACGAGCGGATCGGGCGGCGCTTCCTCGGTGCCGGGATCGGCTTCGGCGGCGGCTGTCTCCCCAAGGACATCCGGGCCTTCGTGCATCGCGCCGGAGAGCTCGGGGTGGAGGACGCGATGTCGTTCCTGCGTGAGGTCGACCAGATCAACCAGCGACGCCGGCAGCGGGTGGTGGACCTGGCCACCGAGATGCTCGATGGCCGGCTGCGGGGGCGGCGGGTCGCCGTGCTCGGGGCCGCCTTCAAGCCGGAGAGCGACGACGTCCGGGACTCCCCCGCGCTGTGGATCGCCGGCCAGCTGCACATGCGGGGCGCGAAGGTGCGGGTCTACGACCCCGCCGCGATCGAGCCGGCGAAGCGGGCCTACCCACGGCTGAAGTACAAACCCTCGCTCGCCGAGTGCGTCGCGGACGCCGATCTGGTGCTGCACCTGACCGACTGGGCGGAGTTCCGCAGCATCGACCCGGCCGCGCTCGCTGAGTTGGTGGCCGGGCGCCGGCTCCTCGAAGCGGGCCAGGGCAGCGGTGATGCCGTCGAGCGAGGTGCCCGACATCACGCCGACGGCGAGCGCGGACGCGGGCGCGGACGCGGGCGCGGTCACGGCGTGCGCACCAAC
>JAUYLL010000075.1 GCA_030698375.1 Nocardioides sp.
GACCGAGCCGGAGTGCACGATCTCGCCCCCGCGCACGCCGGCGCCGGGACCGATGTCGACCACGTGGTCGGCCGCGTCGATGGTGGCCTCGTCGTGCTCGACGACGATGAGGGTGTTGCCGAGCTCCTTGAGCCGCACGAGCGTCTCGATGAGCCGGTGGTTGTCACGCTGGTGCAGCCCGATGGAGGGCTCGTCGAGGACGTAGAGCACGCCGACGAGACCGGCGCCGATCTGGGTCGCCAGCCGGATCCGCTGGGCCTCGCCGCCCGAGAGCGAGCCGGACGGGCGGTCGAGGGACAGGTAGTCGAGGCCGACGTCGAGCAGGAACGCCAGGCGCTCGTTGATCTCCTTGAGCACCCGCTCGGCGATCTGCCTCTCCCGCGGGGACAGCTCGAGCCCGCGCAGGAACAGGGCGGCCTCGTCGATGGGCATCCGCGCCACCTCGGCGATGCTCCGGCCGCCCACCGTCACGGAGGTCGAGACCGGCTTGAGCCGGGTGCCGTGGCAGGCCGGGCACGGCACCTCGCGCATGTAGCCCTCCATGCGCTCGCGGCTCGTGTCGGACTCCGCCTCGCGGTGCCGCCGCTCGATGTAGGGCCGGACGCCCTCGAAGGAGGTGTGGTAGGACCGCTCACGCCCGTAGCGGTTGGTGTGGCGCACGTGCACCTTGGTCGGGTGGCCGTCGAGGATCGAGCCTTTGGCCTTCGCCGACAGGTCCCGCCACGGGGTGTCGACGTCGAAGCCGAGCTCGTCCCCGAGGGCCGCAAGCAGCCGCTCGAAGTAGTCACGCACGTGGGCGCCGGTCCAGACCGAGATCGCGCCCTCCGCGAGGGTGGCGTCCGGGTCGCTGACGACCAGCTCCGCGTCGACCTCCATGCGGGTGCCGATGCCGTGGCACTCGGCGCAGGCGCCGAACGGGGAGTTGAACGAGAAGGACCGGGGCTCGAGCTCCTCGAAGGAGAGGTCGTCGTCGAGGCAGGCGAGGTGCTCGGAGAACGTCCGCTCGCGGTGCTCGTCGTCGGCAGGCAGGTCGACGAAGTCGAGGGTGACCAGGCCCCCGGAGAGGCCCAGCGCGGTCTCCACGGAGTCCGTGAGCCGGCGCTTGGCCGAGGCCTTGACCGCCAGCCGGTCCACGACCACCTCGATCGTGTGCTTCTTCTGCTTGGCCAACGCCGGCACGTCGGTGAGCGAGTGGGTCTCGCCGTCGACACGGACCCGGGAGTAGCCCTGCGTCTGCAGCTGGGAGAACAGCTCGACGTACTCGCCCTTGCGGCCCCGGATGAGCGGGGCGAGCACCTGGAATCGAGCACCCTCCTCGAGCTCGAGCACCCGGTCGACGATCTGCTGGGGGGTCTGGCGCGCGATCGGCTTGCCGCACTTCGGGCAGTGCGGACGACCCGCCCGGGCGTAGAGCAGACGCAGGTAGTCGTAGACCTCGGTGATGGTGCCCACCGTCGAGCGCGGGTTGCGCGAGGTCGACTTCTGGTCGATCGACACCGCCGGGGAGAGCCCCTCGATGAAGTCGACGTCGGGCTTGTCCATCTGGCCGAGGAACTGCCGGGCGTACGCCGACAACGACTCGACGTAGCGGCGCTGGCCCTCGGCGAAGATGGTGTCGAACGCCAGGCTCGACTTGCCGGAGCCGGACAGACCGGTGAAGACGATGAGGGCGTCACGCGGCAGGTCCAGCGACACGTCCTTGAGGTTGTGCTCGCGCGCGCCACGGATGATGAGCTGGTCTGCCACGGGTCTCCTTCGTCGACGCGACCGCGGAGGTCGTTCGAACAAGTGTTCGTCATCGCTGCCCGCGGCGCAAGACGGCACGCGGTGGCGAGGGGTGCTGCCTTGGCTAACGTACCCAGCGGCTGTTTCTTCCCGCCTACGAGGAGATGTGACGACGATGACTCAGGACCCGACCCCCGGCACGGCGTACGACGGCACCGTCTCCCCCGGCGGTGAGCCAGCAGTCCGCACCCTGGCCCGCCTCGAGGTCACCAAGATCGCCGTCGACCCGGAGATGTCGAACAACGTCTACCTGCTCCGGTGCCGCGAGACCGGCGAGCAGGTGCTGATCGACGCGGCGGCCGACGCGGAGCGCATCCTGGCGCTCGTCGGCGAGGGCGGGCTGACCACCGTCGTCACCACCCACCAGCACTGGGACCATCACCGGGCTCTCGCCGACGTCGTCGCCGCCACCGGCGCTCAGGTGGTCGTCGGCGAGCCCGACGCCGCGGCCGTCACCGAGCAGACCGGGGTGGCCGTCGACCGCACGGTCACCGACGGGGACCGGGTCCGGGTCGGGCAGTGCGAGCTCGAGGTGGTCCGGGTCACCGGGCACACCCCCGGCTCGATCGTGCTCGTGTACGACGACCCCGAAGGCGCTCCGCACGCCTGGACCGGCGACAGCCTCTTCCCGGGCGGCGTGGGCAACACCTTCGGCGACGGCGACGCCTTCGTCACGCTGGTGGACGACGTGGAGACCAAGCTCTTCGGCCGGCTCCCGGACGAGACCTGGTTCTACCCCGGCCACGGCGACGACTCGACGATCGGTGCCGAGCGCCCGCACGTCCCCGAGTGGCGCGAGCGCGGCTGGTGAGGCTGCGTCAGCTGTAGGTGACCTTGACGACGTCGGTGGTCGGCAGCGCCTGGCAGCCCAGCCGGATGCCGTCCGCGATGTCCTCGTCGTCGAGAATGTCGTTCTCCTCCATCTTGACCTCGCCCTCGAGGAGACGGAACGCGCAGGCGCTGCAGTTTCCTTCGCGGCAGGAGAACGGCGCGGGAATGCCCTTGGCGAGCAGGTGGTCGAGCAGCGGCTTGTCGGCCGGCCAGTCGTCGAAGGTGTGGTGCTGGCCGTCGAGCTCGACCTCCACGTGCACCGGACCCTGGGGAGCCCCGGGGTCGGACGACGCACCCTCGGAGTCGGGGGTCTCCCCCGCCTCGTGCTCGGCCTCGTAGATCTCGCCGGCTGCGACAGCGACCTCCTCGACCTCGCCGAACGGGTTGCCGGCCAGGGACACGAACTTCTCCTGGTGGCGCCGGTCGCGAGGGAACTCCAGCTCCTTCAGGGCGCCGATGACGCCCTTCATGAAGGGACCCGGCCCGCAGGCGAAGGCCTCGTAGGTGGCGAAGTGCGCGGCGAAGGCCTTCATGTGGGGCGGCGTCGGCAGTCCCTGCACGGTCTCGAGCCAGTGCACGACCGTGAGCCGCTCGGCGTGCTGCTCGGCGAGCGCACGGAGCTCCTCGGCGAAGATCACCGAGCTCTCGTCACGGTTCGCGTAGAGCAGCACCACCCGCCCCGAGCCCTCCGCGAGGGCCGTCTTGGCGATCGAGATCACCGGGGTGATGCCGCTGCCACCGGCGAACAGGAGCAGGTCGGTGTCCAGGGACGCCGGGGTGAAGATGCCACTGGGGGGCAGCACCCGCAGCGTGTCCCCGGGCTGCAGGTTGTCGCAGATCCAGTTCGACGCGTAGCCGTCGACGGTGCGCTTCACGGTGATCTTCAGCGCGTCGTCGGCCGGGGTGCTCGAGAGCGAGTAGCACCGCGCCGCCAGACCGGTCTGGTCGCTGGGGACCGCAACGGTCAGGAACTGGCCGGGCTTGAAATCGAAGAGCTCGGCCTGCTCCGCCGGGCGCTCGAAGACCACCGACCGCGAGTCCGCGGTCTCCTCGACGACGTCGAGCACCTTCAGGACGAAGGACTCAGTAGCCATCCTCGGCTCCGATCTCGATCATGCCGTCCGCGACCGCGCGGTCGATGCTCGCGCGCAGTCGGGAACAGGGCTGGTGCAGGGGGCGTTCCGCCGCGCCGTCGCGGTTGAACTCCTGACAGTCTCGCAGGGCCTGCTCGGTCCACTGGATGGAGGTGTGCTGCTCGCTGTTCTTCTTGACCCGCACCGAGGCCAGGCAGTCCAGGCAGCCGACCTCGACCATCCGGGCCTGGGTGTACAGACGCTGATCGGCTGCCGTCTCGTCGCTCGTGGGAGCGAAGGACACCATCAGGTGCTCGCCCCCGACTCCGCTTTGTCGTCGGCACCTGCCTTCTCCGCCTCGGCGGCGCGTGCGGCGTCCTCGGCCTTGCGCCGCTCGAGGTTCTCGGCGACCTCGGCCTCCCAGTTGACGTTCGCGAGCGTGGTGTCGACCTCGAACTCGAACCGCTCGACCATCTCGGGCTCGATGTCGGCCTTGTCGACGTAGAACTGCTCGTACCAGCGGCGCAGCTGGTAGACCGGCCCGTCCTCCTCGCACAGCAGCGGGTTCTGGACGGGGACCTTGTTCCTCCAGATGTGCACGTCCTGGAGGAAGCCCTCGCCGAACATGTCGGCGTACTTGCGGGCGACGTACTGGGCCGACTCCTCGTCGAGGCCCTCAGGCTTCTTGACCGCGATGCCGTACTGGAGCGTGAAGGACTCCGGACCGGTCGGGAGGTGGCAGTTGATGAGCACGACCTCGGTCTCGAAGCCCTTGTAGTCGACCCAGAGCCAGTTGATCATGTACGCCGGGCCGTAGTAGGTCGCCTCGGACTTGAGGAACAGGTCCTCGCTGCCGTAGCCGCCGCTCACGTCGGGACGGCCCTTGGACTCCATGAACTGGGTGGCCTGGTGGCCCTCCAGGACGTTGCGGAAGCTCGTGGGGAACGAGAGGTGCACGTAGTAGAAGTGCGCCATGTCGACCACGTTGTCGATGAGCTCGCGGCAGTGCGAGCCCTCGATCGGCACGACGTTCCAGAACCAGTCGGTCCACTCGTCGGTGCCGATGCCCGGCAGCTCGGGCGGCAGGATCTCCATGTCGGGGGCCGAACCCTCGGGGTCGTGCCAGACGAGCACCTGCTCGTTGCGCACGACCACCGGGTACTTCTGGGTGCGGGCACGCAGCGGAACGCGGCGGGCGTAGGGGATCGCCTTGCACTTGCCGTCGCCGCCCCAGCGCCAGTCGTGGAAGGGGCAGGCGATCTCGTCGCCCTTGACCGTCCCCTGCGTGAGGTCGCCACCCATGTGCCGGCAGTAGCCGTCGATCACGTTGACCTGGCCCTGGGAGTCCTGCCAGGCCACCAGCTTGGTGCCGAAGGACTCGATAGCGTGCGGCGCGCCGTCGGCGAACGTGCTGGCGAGGCCGATGCAGTGCCAGCCACGGGCGAAGCGGATCGGCTCGAGGCCGCGGTCGAGCTGTCGGGCCTGCTCGGGGGCCTTGACGGCGTTCATGGGCTACCTCCAGGTGCTCGGGCGGCGCCGGTCGGCGTCACTCCCAGTGTGCGCGCGACCGGCTGCTGCGGAACCTGTCGCCCCAAAACAAGAACAGGTTATAGTTTTGTGGTCCGGAAGACCAGCACCGAGGAGCCCCGATGCACGTCGCGTTGACCGCTGACCAGGAGGACCTGCGCCGTGAGCTGCGCAGCTACTTCGCCGAGCTCGTGACCCCCGAGCGACGCGCCGGCCTCGCCGCCGCGTCCGGCGAGTTCGGAGACGCCGGGGTCTACAAGGAGGTCATCCGCCAGCTGGGGAGCGACGGCTGGCTCGGCATCGGCTGGCCCGAGGAGTACGGCGGCCAGGCCCGCTCGATGGTGGAGCAGCTGATCTTCACCGACGAGGCGGCGATCGCCGGCGTGCCGATCCCCTACCTGACGCTGAACACGGTCGGCCCCACGATCATGCGGTTCGGCACCGACGAGCAGAAGGAGAAGTTCCTCCCCGCGATCCTCCGCGGCGAGATGCACTTCTCCATCGGCTACTCCGAGCCCGCATCCGGGACCGACCTGGCCAGCCTGCAGACCAAGGCCCGCCTCGAGGGCGACGAGTGGGTGATCAACGGCCAGAAGATGTGGACCAGCCTCATCCAGTACGCCGACTACATCTGGCTGGCCTGCCGCACCGACGCGGACCTCCCGCGCCACAAGGGCCTCTCGATGATCCTGGTCCCGGCCGACGCACCCGGGTTCTCCTACACCCCCGTGCACACCGTCGCCGGCGTCGGCACCAGCGCGACCTACTACGAGGACGTCCGGGTGCCGAAGGGCAACCTCGTCGGCGAGCTCAACGGCGGGTGGTCGCTGATGACCAACCAGCTCAACCACGAGCGCGTCGCGCTCACCTCAGCCGCGCCGCTGACCCACTCCCTCGGTCTCGTGCGCCGGTGGGCCCAGGAGACGAAGAACCCCGATGGGTCCCGCGTCATCGACGCCGAGTGGGTGCAGATCGCCCTCGGGCGTGCCCACGCACGCACCGAGATGCTCACCCTCCTGAACTGGAAGCTGGCTTCGGACACCGTGAACCTCTCCCCCGCCGAGGCATCAGCCACGAAGGTCTTCGGCAGCGAGCTCGCCACCGAGGTCTACCGCTCGCTCATGGAGGTCGTCGGACCGCACTCCGTGCTGCACGGCGAGTCCGACGGCGCGGTGCTGCACGGGCGCCTGGAGCGCTACTACCGCTCGGCGCTGGTGATGACCTTCGGCGGCGGCACCAACGAGATCCAGCGCGACATCATCGGCATGGTCGGTCTCGGCCTGCCCGCCGCCGCCCGCCGCTGACCCGACCCGACGACCGAGGGATTCCCATGGACTTCACCTTTACCACCGAGCAGGACGAGGCCGCGGCGCTGGCCGCCACCATCCTCGGAGACCACTGCACCAACGAGCGCCAGAAGGCCGTCGAGGCCGAGGGCGACCGCTTCGACGCCGACCTCTGGCGCGCACTCGCCGACGCGGGCCTCGTCGGCCTGCATCTCCCCGAGCAGCACGGAGGCGGCGGGTTCGGGCTCATGGAGCTCGCCCGCGTGCTCGTCGAGTGCGGCCGGGTCGTCGCGCCAGCGCCGCTGGTCACACACGGCGTGGCCGGCCTGGCACTGGCCCTGCACGGCACGCCTGAGCAGCAGGCGGCCTGGCTCCCCGGCGCCGCGGACGGCACGACGGTCCTCACCGCTGCCGTCGACGAGGAGCGCGAGGCACTGCCGGGCGCACCGAGCACCACTGCGTCGCCCGACGGCGACGGCTGGCGCCTCCACGGCAGCAAGAGCGTCGTGGTCGCGGGTACCCGGGCGGGGCTGTTCCTCGTGACCGCCTCGACCCCCGACGGCACTGCCGTTTTCCTCGTGCGTCCCGACGACGCCGGCGTGCGCGTCGTCGCGGAGCGCGCCACCGACGGGGCCCGGGTCGCGACCGTGGTCCTCGAGGGCGTCGCGCTCGGCGCCGACCGGCTGCTCGGCGCGACCGACGGCTCCGTCGCGGCCTGGCTCGGCGAGCGGCTCCTCGTGGCCACCTGCGCCTACCACCTCGGTGTGGTCGAGGGTGCGCTCGCGCTCACCAGTGCCTACGCACGCACCCGCGAGCAGTTCGGCCGTCCGATCGGCAGCTTCCAGGCGGTGGCCCAGCGGCTCGCCGACGGGTTCATCGACGTGCTCGGTGCGCGGCTGACCCTCTGGCAGGCGGTGTGGCGCCTCAGCGAGGAGCTGCCTGCAGCCACCGAGGTCGCCGTCGCGAAGCTGTGGGCCACCGACGCCGGTCACCGGCTCGCCCACACGACCGTCCACGTGCACGGCGGGGTGGGCATCGACCTCGACGGGGAGGCGCACCGGTTCTTCACCGCCGCCAAGCGCCTGGAGTTCAGCTTCGGTGCCGGCACCCAGCAGGCGCTCGCCGTCGGCCGGGCGCTGGCCACCGAGCCCGCCTGACCGGTACGCCGGGCTCCCCGGCCACGCCCCACCCGCGAGAAGCACACGAGGCCCGCACCGTTCGGTGCGGGCCTCGTGGCGTCGTACGGGGTTCAGCCGCGGAGCTTCTCCAGCCGCGCGACGGTGTCCTGGAACTCGCTGACCAGGTCGGCCATCACGTCGGCGACCGGCCGGACGTCGTTCATCCGACCGACGATCTGCCCGATGGGCATCGAGATGACGTCGGGGTCGCCGGAGGCGTTGATCCGGTTGTGCGCCTCGCTGACGAGGAGGTTCTGCAACGGCATCGGGAGCGGGGACGGCGCGCCCTCCTCGTTCCAGGCCTCGGTCCACTTGGTCTTGAGCAGACGCGCGGGTTTGCCGGTGTAGATGCGGGTCCGCACGGTGTCCGAGGAGCTGGCGCGGGTGAATGCCTCCGTCCAGCCCTCGTTCGACTGGAGGTTCTGGTACTCCTCGGTGCCCAGCCAGATCGAGCCGGTCCACACGCCCTGCGCACCCAGCGCCAGGGAGGCGGTGATCTGCCGACCCGACCCGATACCGCCGGCGCCGAGGACCGGGACGTCCGGACCGACGGCGTCGACGATGTCAGGGGTGAGCACCATGCTCGCGATCTCCCCGGTGTGGCCGCCGGCCTCGTAGCCCTGCGCGACGATGATGTCGACGCCGTTCGCCACGTGGCTCCTGGCGTGCTTGCCGGCGCCGGCGAGGGCCGCGACCTTCACGCCGTGCGCGTGGGCCTGCTCGATCACGTCGACCGGCGGGGAGCCGAGAGCGTTCGCGATGAGCACCGGACGGTGCTGGAGCGCGATGTCGACGTGCGAGCGGGCCACCGAGTGCAGCCAGCCGAGCACGCCCTCGCGCCCCTCACCCTCCGGCAGCGGCGGGACACCGAGCTTGAGCAGCGTCTCGTCGACGAACTTCTTGTGGTCCTCGGGGATCATCGCGCCCAGGTCGAGGGAGGTGCCCTCGGTGGGGATGTTCATCGGCATGACGACGTCGACGCCGTACGGCTTGCCGTCGGTGTTCTCGTCCATCCAGGTGAGCGTCTTCTCGAGCTCGTCGGTGTCGTTGAACCGGACGCAGCCCAGCACACCGAGACCACCGGCCTTGGAGACGGCCGCGGCGACGTGCTCCGACGGTGTGAACGCGAAGATCGGGTACTCGATGCCGAACTCGTCGCAGAGGGGGGTACGCATCGGTCAGGCTCCTGCCTTCGACTCGAGGGCGAGTTCCTTGGCCCGGGGGTACTGCGCCTTGCCGGTGGCATTGCGCGGAATCTGGTCCACGAAGGTCAGGCTCCGCGGCAGCTTGTATCCGGAGAGGTACCCGCGCAGGTACTCGCGCAGCTCCTCCAGCTCGACCGCCGCGCCCTCGCGCAGCTCGACCACGGCCGCGACGGACTGGCCGTACTTCTCGTCGGGGATCCCGACCACGAGGGTGTCGTAGACGGCCGGGTGCCGCTTGATCGCCATCTCGACCTCCTCGGGGTAGACCTTCTCGCCACCGGTGTTCACGCAGTTGGAGCCGCGGCCCAGGAGGGTCACCTTGTCGTCGGCCTCAATCCGGGCGAAGTCACCGGGGACCGAGACCCGCTGGCCGTCGATCTCCAGGAAGGTCTGGGCCGACTTCTTCTCGTCCTTGTAGTAGCCCACGGGGACGTGGCCGCCGCGGCCGAGCCGGCCGATCTTGCCGATGTTGGAGGCGAGATCCATCGGCCGGTTGTCGTCGTCGAGGACGACGCTGCTCGGGCCGAGTGCGACCAGCGGACCGTCGGTGCCGATGTTGTTCGCGTCCTGAAGCCCGGTGCCCTGGAACCCGGTCTCCGAGGCGCCGATCGAGTCGGTGAAGAAGGAGTTCGGGAACGCCTTCATCCAGCGCTCCTTGACCGGCGGGCTGAAGATCGCCGCGCTGCTGGAGATGGCGAGCAGGTTGTCGCACTGGTACGGCGTGCCGGACTCGGCCTTGGCCTCCCACGCCTCGATGAGGGGGCGGGCCATCGCGTCACCGGTCATGAAGATCAGCTGGACGCCCTCGCGCTCGATGATCTCCCAGGTACGGACCG
Organism: Nocardioides sp.; assembly: GCA_030698375.1. Classification (GTDB taxonomy): domain Bacteria; phylum Actinomycetota; class Actinomycetes; order Propionibacteriales; family Nocardioidaceae; genus Nocardioides_A. The sequence continues at coordinate 9,722 of JAUYLL010000075.1, forward strand.
GGTCGAACTTCGGCTCGAGGATCGTGAGGTGCCCGGCGAACAGGTGCATCAGCAGGCCCGCCTGGGCCCCGCCGTGCATGAGCGGGCTCAGCGGGAAGGTGACCATCCGGCCGTCCTGCTTGGCCTGCTCGGACTGGTCGAACTCCGAGAGCGGCTCGCCGGTCATGAAGTCGATGCCGCCCCCGAGGACCCGCCAGAAGTCCTCGTGGCGCCACATGACGCCCTTGGGGAACCCCGTCGTACCGCCGGTGTAGATGATGTGCAGGTCGTCGTTGCTGCGCTCGGGGAAGTCGCGCTCGGCACTCTGTCCGGCCAGCGCGTCCGCCCACAGGACCCCGCCGTACGACGACACGTCGGAGGCGTCGTCGGGCTCGAGGACGTCGGGGATGACCACCGCGTGCTGGAGCTTCTCGTGCTTGGGGAAGCACGCGGCGACCATCGGCGCGTAGGTCCGCTCGTGCAGTACCGCGACGACGTCGGCGTTCTCGAAGAGGTAGTTCAGCTCGCCCTCGACGTAGCGATAGTTCACGTTGATGTTGACTGCCCGGATCTTGACCACAGCGAGGACGGCCACGACGTGCTCGATGCTGTTCTTGGCATAGATCGCGACGTGGTCCCCGGCTTCCACCCCCTGTCCGGACAGGTAGTGCGCCAAGCGGTTGGCATCAGCCTCCAGCTCGGCGTAGGTGACGGTGCGGTCGCCCACCTTCAGCGCACGGTTGCCCGGCGCGGCGTCGACGGCGTGTTCGAAGAGATCTGCAATGTTGAGAGCCACGCCAGGAATACTAGAACACGTTCTCGTTTGTGACTAGGCTTCCGCGAGACGCGCGTCACAGAAACCGCCCCCAACCGAGGAGCCCGAGTGTCCGAGCCCCACGCCCTGGTCGAGCAGCGTGGTCACACGCTGATCGTGACCATGAACCGCCCCGAGTCCCGCAACGCCCTCTCCGGCGAGATGCTCGAGATCATGAGCGACGCCTGGGACCGGGTGAACTCCGACGACGACATCCGGGTGTGCGTGCTCACCGGTGCCGGCGGCTACTTCTGCGCCGGAGCCGACCTGAAGTCGATGTCGCGCAAGCCCCCGTCGGAGAGCTTCGAGTCCGGGGAGTACGACCCGTCGGTGATCAAGGGCCTGCTCAAGGGCTTCCGGCTGACGAAGCCACTCATTGCCGCCGTCGAGGGCCCGGCCATCGCCGGCGGCACCGAGATCCTGCAGGGCACCGACATCCGGGTCGCCGGGGAGTCGGCGAAGTTCGGCATCTCCGAGGCCCGCTGGAGCCTCTACCCCATGGGCGGTTCGGCCGTCCGGCTGGTGCGCCAGATCCCCTACACCGTGGCCGCCGACCTGCTGCTGACCGGGCGCCACATCCTCGCCCCGGAGGCGAAGGAGCTCGGGCTCATCGGGCACGTCGTCCCGGACGGCGACGCCCTGACCAAGGCCTTGGAGATCGCGGAGGCCATCGAGCGCAACGGTCCCCTCGCCGTGCAGGCGATCCTCAAGACCATGCGCGACTCCGAGGGCAAGCACGAGGACGACTGCTGGAAGGACGACGCCCGGGTCGGCGCCGCGGTCTTCGCCTCGAACGACGCCAAGGAGGGCCCGCGCGCCTTCATGGAGAAGCGCGCGCCGCAGTTCACCAACAGCTGAGACACGGGATGGGGCCGGGGGAGCGTCAGTGCGGCGCTCCCCCGGACTCCCTCACGACAGGAGCTCGGCGACCTGGCGCACCTCGTCGGCCGAGCGGCAGCTGAGCAGCAGCGTCGTCACGCCGGTCTCCTCCCACTGCGCAACCCGCTCCCGCACCGCTCCGGCGGTCCCGATGATGTGCATGTCGTCGACCAACTCGTCGGGGATGAGCGCGGTCGCCCGGTCCTTGTCGCCACTCAGGTAGAGCTCCTGCACCTGCGCGGCGAGCTCGGCGTACCCCATGCGCTCGAAGACCTGCTTGTGGAAGTTCTGGTCCTTCGCGCCCATCCCGCCCATGTACAGCGAGACGTAGGGCTTCATCGCATCGATGACTGCCTGCTTCGCCGGGCCGTCGTCATCGGTGACCTGGAGGTGGCAGGTCGCGGCGATCTCGAAGTCGGCGCGGGTGCGTCGGGCCCCGGGCCGGGCGAATCCCTCGTCGAGCCACGGCTGGTACATCCCTGCCGAGCTGGGTGTGTAGAAGATCGGGATCCAGCCGTCGGCGATCTCGGCGGTCTGCGCCACGTTCTTCGGACCCTCCGCGCCCAGCCAGATCGGTACGTCGGCGCGCAGGGGGTGGACGATCGGCTTCAGCGGCTTGCCGAGCCCGACCGCGCCCGGGCCGGCGTACGGCAGGGGGTGGTGGGGACCCTCGCTGGTCACCGGCGCTTCGCGGGCCAGGACCTGGCGGATGATGTCGACGACCTCGCGGGTCCGCGCCAGCGGCTTGCTGAACGGCTGGCCGTACCAGCCCTCCACGACCTGGGGCCCGGAGACGCCCATGCCGAGGACTACCCGCCCGCCGCTGAGGTGGTCGAGGGTGAGCACGTGCATCGCGATCGACGTCGGCGTCCGACCGGACATCTGCACGATGCTGGTGCCGAGCCGCACCCGGCTGGTCTCGCGGCCCCACCAGGCCAGCGGGGTGAAGGCGTCGGACCCCCACGCCTCGGCGGTGAAGATCGCGTCGAAGCCCGCGTCCTCGGCTGCCGCGACCAACTCGTCGACGCCTCGCGGGGGCTGCGCGCCCCAGTAACCCAGCTGAAGTCCTAGTTTCATGGACGACACCCTCGCAGACCCCTTGCCGAGATTTCTAGAACATGTTTCACTTTCGAACCATGTCCCGCACATTGTCAGCGCCGGTAACGGTCGCCTTCGACTACACGCGCTCCACGGGCCCCGTGCTCGGGCGCTTCTTCGGTGGTCTCCGCGACGGTCGCGTCCTCGCCGCCCGCCTCTCCGACGGCACCGTGGTGGCGCCCCCACCTGAGTTCGATCCGTCCACCCACGAGGAGACCGCCGAGCTCGTCGAGGTCTCTACCGTCGGCACGGTCACGTCCTGGTCGTGGGTGCCCGAGCCGGTCGCCGGTCAGCCGTTCGACCGGCCCTTCGCGTTCGCCCTGGTCACGCTCGACGGTGCGACCGCCCCGATGCTGCACGCCCTCGACGTCGCCTCGCCCGACGAGGTCAGCACCGGCATGCGCGTCCGGGTCCGCTGGGCCGCCGAGCGCACCGGCCACATCACCGACATCGCGTGCTTCGAGCCCGCCGGGGACAGCGACGAGGGACCTGGCGCCTTCCCTGCTCCCGCGGGAGCCGTGGACCCCGTCACCGGCATCGTCACGCCCGTCTCGCTGGACTACACCTACGCCGCCTCGCCCGAGGAGTCGGCGTTCTACCGCGGGCTCGCGGAGGGCAGGATCCTGGGCCAGCGCTGCCCGACCTGCCACAAGGTCTACGTCCCGCCGCGCAGCGCCTGCCCCGTCGACGGCGTCGCCACCACCGATGAGGTGGAGCTCTCCTCGCGCGGCACCGTGACGACCTTCTGCATCGTGAACGTCCCGTTCCTCGGCCAGCAGATCAAGCCGCCGTACGTCTCGGCGTACGTCCTGCTCGACGGGGCCGACATCGCTCTCCTGCACCTCATCCTGGACATCCCTGCCGAGGAGGTCCGGATGGGCATGCGGGTCGAGGCGGTCTGGAAGCCCCGCGACGAGTGGGGCACCACGATCGAGAACATCAGCCATTTCCGTCCGACGGGTGAGCCCGACGCGGACTACGAGACCTACCAGCACCACCTCTGAGGGGATCTGAGTGAGAGACGTCGCCGTCGTCGGGTTCGCCCAGCGACAGATGGAGGAGTTCGACGGGTCGCCCACCTGCGTGGAGCTGCTCGTCCCACTGTTCGCCGAGTGCTACGAGCAGACCGGGTGGTCCCGCAAGGACATCGGGTTCTGGTGCTCGGGGTCCTCGGACTACCTGGCCGGACGGTCGTTCTCGTTCGTCTCGGCGGTGGACGCGATCGGCGTCATCCCGCCGGTCAACGAGTCGCACGTCGAGATGGATGCCGCCTGGGCGCTCTACGAGGCCTGGCTGAAGATCCAGACGGGCGAGGTCGACACCGCGCTGGTCTACGGGTTCGGCAAGGCCTCCGCCGGCGTCCTGCGCCGGACCCTGGCGCTGCAGCTGGACCCGTACACGGTCACTCCCCTGTGGCCCGACACCGTGTCGCTGGCGGGGCTGCAGGCCCGCACCGGGATCGACGCCGGTCTCTGGGACGAGCGCGCGATGGCCGAGGTCGCGCAGCGCTCGCTGACCGACGCCGAGAAGAACGAGTACGCCATCCGCAAGGGCGGCAGCTCGGTCGAGGAGCTCCTGGCCCGTCCGATGTACGCCGACCCGCTGCGCAAGCACGACTGCGCGCCGGTCACCGACGGCGCAGCCGCGATCGTCCTCGCTGCCGGTGACCGGGCGCGCGAGGCGGTCGACCGCCCGGCGTGGATCACCGGGTTCTCCCACTACGTCGACCCGATCAGCGTCGGCACCCGTGACCTGACCCGAGCGCCGTCGGCGCAGCGTGCCGGCGAGGCCGTGGACCTCTCGGGCGTCGAGGTCGCCGAGCTGCACGCCCCGTTCAGCCACCAGGAGCTCGTGCTGCGACGAGAGCTCGGGCTCGCTGACGACGTGCGGGTGAACCCCTCCGGAGGTGCGCTCACGGGCAACCCGATGTTCACCGGTGGGTTGATCCGACTCGGGGAGGCGGCCCGCCAGGTGTGGGACGGCAGTGCCTCCACCGTGCTCGGCCACGCCACGAGCGGGCCGGCGCTCCAGCAGAACCTCGTGTGTGTGATGGGTGCCGAAGGGCGGGACAACTGATGGGCAAGCAGCCGGCAGCGGTCGTCGGGGTGGGCCAGACCCACCACCGGGCCAAGCGTGAGGACGTCTCCATGGCGGGTCTATGCCGCGAGGCGATGGACCGCGCTCTCGAGGACGCCGGGATGACGCTGGACGACATCGACGCGATCGTCGTCGGGAAGGCCCCCGACCTCTTCGAGGGCGTGATGATGCCCGAGCTCTACCTCGCGGAGTCGCTCGGAGCCGCGGGCAAGCCGCTCCTGCGGGTGCACACGGCGGGCTCCGTGGGCGGGTCCACGGCGATCGTGGCCTCCTCGCTCGTGCAGTCGGGCGTGCACAAGCGCGTGCTCACCGTGGCGTTCGAGAAGCAGTCGGAGTCGAACGCGATGTGGGCCCTGTCCGTGCCGCTGCCGTTCAACATGCCGGTGCACGCCGGTGCGGGCGGCTACTTCGCGCCGCACGTGCGCTCCTACATCCGTCGCTCCGGCGCCCCCACGCACGTGGGCGCGATCGTGGCCGCGAAGGACCGTCAGAACGCGCTGCGTAATCCCTACGCGCACCTGCGGAACCCGGACACCACCGTCGAGTCGGTTCTCGCCTCGCAGATGCTCTGGGACCCCATCCGGTACGACGAGACCTGTCCCTCCTCCGACGGCGCCTGCGCCCTCGTGATCGTCGACGAGGACACCGCAGCCGCCTCGCCCAACCCGGCGTGGATCCACGGCACCGTGATGCGCTCGGAGCCGACGACGGCTGCCGAGCGCGACCAGGTGAACCCGCAGGCCGGTCGCGAGGCCGCCGCGGCACTGTGGAAGCAGGCCGGGATCACCTCGCCGATCGATGAGATCGACGTTGCCGAGATCTACGTCCCGTTCTCCTGGTTCGAGCCGATGTGGCTGGAGAACCTCGGGTTCGCCGCCGAGGGCGAGGGGTGGAAACTCACCGAGGCCGGCGAGACCGCGATGGACGGGCGCATCCCGCTGAACTGCTCGGGCGGCGTGCTGTCGTCGAACCCGATCGGCGCGTCCGGCATGCTCCGGTTCGCCGAGGCTGCCCTGCAGGTGCGTGGTGCGGCGGGTGAGCACCAGGTCGACGGAGCCCGGCGCGCGCTGGGCCACGCGTACGGCGGTGGATCGCAGTTCTTCGCGATGTGGGTCGTCGGCGCGGACAAGCCCACCAACTGACCGGGTCACCCGTCGCCGACGGGGCTCCCCCCACCAGCTCGTAGGCTCCCCCCATGGTCGACCTGCGCACGCCCGCCGAGATCGAGGAGATGCGCCCTGCCGGGGCGTTCGTCGCCGACGTGCTGAGGACGGTGAGCGCGGCCGCCGACGTGGGGGTCGACCTGCTCGACCTCGACGCCCTCGCGACCGAGATGATCCGCGACCGCGGCGCGACGTCCTGCTACGTCGACTACCACCCCTCCTTCGGGGCGATGCCGTTCGGGAAGGTCATCTGCACCTCGGTCAACGACGCGGTCCTGCATGGGCTCCCCCGCTCCTACCGTCTCGCCGACGGTGACCTGCTGAGCCTCGACTTCGCCGTCAGCGTCGACGGCTGGGTCGCCGACGCGGCCGTCAGCCTTGTCGTCGGCACGCCGCGCGCGGAGGATCTGCGCCTGATCGAGAGCACCCGGCGCGCCCTGGAGGCCGGCATCGCCCAGGCTCGGCCCGGCAACCGGATGGGCGATGTCTCCGCCGCGATCGGCGCAGTGGCCCGTGAAGAGGGCCTCAAGGTCAACCTGCAGTTCGGTGGCCACGGCGTGGGCCGGACCATGCACGAGGACCCGCACGTGCCCAACGACGGACGCGCCGGCAAGGGCATGCGGCTGCAGCCCGGCCTGGTCATCGCGATCGAGCCCTGGTTCCTGCACACGACCGACGAGCTGGTCATGGACGCCGACGGGTGGACGTTGCGCAGCGCCGACGGCTCCCGGGGTGCCCACAGCGAGCACACCGTCGCGATCACCGAGGCCGGCCCGCTGGTGCTCACCGCCCCGGCGGGCTCTCCTGGCCCGATCGATCAGGCGTAGCGGACGTCGAGCTCCTTGATCCCGTTGATCCAGGAGTGCCGCAGCCGCTTGGGCTCCTGAAGACGGCTGATGTCCGGGGCGAGATCGGCTAGGGCGTCGAAGAGCACCCGCACCTCCTGGCGCGCGAGGTTGGCCCCGATGCAGTAGTGCGCACCGTGCCCACCGAACGCCAGGTGCGGGTTCGGGTCGCGGTTGATGTCGAAGCGGAACGGGTCCTCGAAGACGTCCTCGTCAAAGTTCGCGCTCGCGTAGAAGAGGCCGACCCGCTGGCCCTTGCGCACGAGGGTGCCGCCGACCTCGACGTCGTTGAGCGCGGTGCGCTGGAAGACCGTCACCGGGGTGGCCCAGCGGATGACCTCGTCGACCATCGTCGCGGGACGCTCCTTCTTCCACAGCTCCCACTGGTCGGGGTGCTCGAAGAAGGCGTTCATCCCGTGGGTGATGGCGTTGCGCGTCGTCTCGTTGCCGGCGACGGTGAGGATGATGACGAAGAAGCCGAACTCGTCGTCCGTCAGCCCGCGCCCGTCCTTGTCGGCGTGCACGAGCTTCGTGACGATGTCGTCCAACGGCGTCGCCTTGCGGTCGGCCGCCATCCCCATCGCGTAGCCGAGGATCTCGGCCGACGCCGCCTCGGGGTCTCCCCCGATGTCGGGGTCGTCGGCGGCGAGCATCTGGTTCGACCAGTCGAAGAGCTTGAAGCGGTCCTCCTGCGGCACCCCCAGCAGGTCGGCGATCGCCTGCAGCGGGAGCTCCGCGGCGACCTGCTCGACGAAGTTGCCGCTGCCCGCCTCGACCGCCGCACCGACGATCTCCCGCGAGCGGCGGACCATGATCTCCTCGAGCGCGCCGATCGCCCGCGGGGTGAAGCCGCGGGAGACGATCTGGCGCGTCGCGGTGTGCTCGGGCGGGTCCTGGTTGATGAGCATGACCCGCTGGAGCTCGACCTGCTCACGGGTCATGCCCTCGCTGAAGCGGATAATCGCGCCGTTCTCCGCGGTGGAGAAGTCCTTACTGTTCTTGGAGACCGCCGCGAGGTCGGCATGCTTGGTCACGGCCCAGTAACCCGACCCGGACTCCTCGGACATCCCGTCGTACGTCCCGGGGGCCTGCTCGATCCAGTGCACTGGTGAGGAAGCCCGCATGGCACGGAAGTGGTCGTGCGGGATCGCCTCCCAATTGACGTCGGGATCGGTGAGGTCGAACCCGGGGGGCAGCACGTCACTGGTCATCAGCGGTGTCCTCTCGTACGACGGAATGGGCGGGGGCGGGCGTGATGGATGGACTCAGCGCTCGTAGCGGACCTTGAGTTCCTTGACGCCATTGATCCAGGAGCTGCGCAGCTTGCGAGGCTCCCCGAGCTGGGTGACCTTCATCCCTGCGTCGGCAATGGCATTGAACATCAGGTCCACCTCGAGCCGGGCGAGGTTGGCGCCGATGCAGTAGTGCGCGCCGTGGCCCCCGAAGGCCTGGTGCGGGTTGGGGTCGCGGGTGATGTCGAAGCGGAACGGGTCCTCGAAGACGTCCTCGTCGAAGTTCGCGCTCGCGTAGAGCAGCCCGACACGGGCACCCTTGGCGACCTGCACCCCACCGACCTCTACGTCGTTGAGCGCGGTGCGCTGGAAGACCGTCACCGGGGTGGCCCAGCGGATGATCTCGTCCGCGGTGGTCTTCGGGCGCTCCTTGCAGAAGAGCTCCCACTGGTCCGGGTTCTCCATGAACGCGTGCATGCCGTGGGTGATGGCGTTGCGCGTCGTCTCGTTGCCGGCCACGGCGAGCAGGATCATGAAGAAGCCGAACTCGTCGTCGGTGAGGCCGCGGCCGTCGACGTCAGCGGACACCAGGCGCGTGATGATGTCCTCGCGCGGCTCCTTGCGACGCTCGTCGGCCATCGCCATCGAGTAGGCCAGGATCTCCATGAAGGCGACCATCTGGTCACCCTCGACCTCGGGGTCGTCGTACGACAGCATCTGGTTGGACCACTCGAAGAGCTTGCCGCGGTCCTCCTGCGGCACGCCGAGGAGCTCGGCGATCGCCTGCAGCGGGAGCTCGGCGGCGACGTCCTCGACGAAGTTGCCCTCGCCCTTGGCGAGCGCCTCGGCGACGATGCTCTCCGCGCGGGCCTTGAGCTCGTCGTGCAGGCTGCCGATGGCGCGAGGCGTGAAGGCGCGGGAGACGATCTTGCGCAGCTTGGTGTGCTCGGGCGCGTCGTGGTTGATGAGCAGGAAGTTCGACTGCTCGACACCCTCACGGTCCATGTCCGGCGCGAACCGGATGATGACGCCGTTCTCGCGGGTGGAGAAGTCGGTGCTGTTCTTGGAGACCGCGGCGACGTCCTCGTGCTTGCTGAGCGCCCAGTAGCCCTCGTGGCCGGGGAACCCGGCCAGCGCTGCTTCGGTCTGCGTCACCCAGGACACGGGAGCCGTACGGCGCAGGCGCAGCATCTCCTCGTGGGGGACGCCTTCGCTCATCACGTCGGGGTCGGTCGGGTCGAACCCTGCTTCCAGGGTGGCTTCGGTCGTCACGTGCATCCTCTCGAATCTGTAACACGTTCTACTGTGAGGATCCTCGCACGGAGCGACTCGATACGGAAGTGCATCGAACCGATTGGTGGCGAAAGTCCTGCCGCCGATGCGCGCCACGCGACCCGCTGAGCAGGACGGGCCAGTTGCCGCCGGCAGGAACGTGTTCTACTTTCGACGTACCCGCCGTCGCACCCGAGGAGCAGTCATGGGCACCCCCGTCATCGTCGAAGCCATCCGTACGCCGATGGGCCGTCGTCGCGGCTGGCTCTCCGGGCTGCACGCGGCCGAGCTCCTCGGCGCCGCGCAGAAGGGCGTCGTCGAGCGCGCAGGGGTCGACCCCGCGCTCGTCGAGCAGGTGATCGGGGGGTGCGTCACCCAGGCCGGGGAGCAGTCCGGCGACATCGCCCGTCGCGCCTGGCTGCACGCCGGGCTGCCCCAGCACACCGGGGGCACCACCATCGACGCGCAGTGCGGCTCCGCCCAGCAGTCGGCCCACCTGATCGCCGCCCTGATCACCACTGGCGCCATCGACGCCGGCGTCGCCTGCGGGATCGAGGCGATGAGCCGCATCGGCCTCGGCGCCAACATCACTCCCGAGACCGGCAGCCCCCGGCCGGAGGGCTGGACCATCGACATGCCCAACCAGTTCGAGGCCGCCGACCGGATCGCCGGCAACCGCGGGATCACCCGCGCCGACCTCGACGCCTTCGGCCTGGCCTCCCAGCAGAAGGCCCGCGTCGCGGTGGACGAGGGCCGATTCAAGCGCGAGATCCACGCTGTCGAGGCGCCCGTGCTGGATGAGCAGGGCGCGCCCACCGGCGAGACCCGCCAGGTGGACAGCGACCAGGGGCTGCGGGACACCACCCTCGAGGGGCTCTCCGGCCTGCGCTCCGTCCTGCCCGACGGCCTGCACACCGCGGGCACCTCCTCGCAGATCTCCGACGGAGCCTCCGCGATGCTCATCATGGACGAGGACAAGGCCCGCGCCCTCGGCCTGACCCCCCGTGCCCGGATCGTCCACCAGGCACTCGTCGGCTCCGACCCCTACTTCCACCTCGACGGTCCCGTCCAAGCGACCGAGCGTCTCCTCGAGCGCTCTGGTCGCTCCATGGCCGACTTCGACCTCTTCGAGGTCAACGAGGCCTTCGCGGCCGTCGTGCTCTCCTGGGCGCAGGTCCACCAGCCCGACATGGACAAGGTGAACGTCAACGGCGGCGCCATCGCCCTCGGTCACCCCGTCGGCTCCACCGGCACCCGCCTCCTCACCACCGCCCTCCACGAGCTCGAGCGCCGCGACGCCTCCTCCGCCCTCATCTCCATGTGTGCCGGCGGCGCCATGGCCACCGGCACTATCCTCGAGCGCATCTGAGGGATCGGAAGTCACTACACGTGTAGTGACTTTGGGACTTGGTACACGTTCCTAAGCGCGGAAACGCGAAGAACCTGTACGCGCATCGAGGCGCCCAGGCCTGCCCTGACCCAGGTGGCCAGTCCTCACCCACAAGGCACGACAGCGAAGTCACATCCCCAGGCACGATTCGGCCCCGCGCCTCGGTGACAGCGCGGCGCCAGGCTGCGGCGCATGAACCTTCCGACAGGTGTGCCGTTGCCATTCCCACTGTTTCTCCGCCGAGAGGCGATCGGGGCCGGCCTCACCGACGACGCCCTTGCGCGGGCGACACGGAGTGGCGACATCATCCGCGTGCGCCACGGCGCCTACTCCGACGGCCCCTGGTGGGCCCAGGCCACCAGTGACGAGCAGCATCGCGAAACAGCTCTTTGCCTCGTGCGCTCCTACTCCTCGCCGGTGCTCCTCTCGCACACGAGCGCGGCGGTGATGCACGGTCTTCCCACCTGGGGCCAAGACCTCAGCGACATGCACCTCACACACCTGACGCCTGCGAGCGGCCGGACGCACGCAGGTGTGGTGCACCACCGCGGCGTGTGCCGCGTCGGCGACATCACCCGCGTCGACGGGGTGCTCGTCACCTCTGTAGCGAGAACGATCGTCGACGCCGCAGCGCTGGTCGACGTCGAACGTGGTCTCATCATGGCTGATGCGGCCCTTCATCGTGGCCTGGTTCTTCCTGACCAGCTCGAGCGGCAGTACGTGCAGCAGGACCACGACCCGCGTACGCTCCACGTCCGCCTGGTCGTACGTCGGGCCGACGGCCGCTCGGCCTCACCGGGCGAGAGCCGCAGCCGTCACCTCTTCTGGACGCAGGGCCTCCCCACCCCCGTTCTGCAGTACGCCGTTCACGACCACCGGGGCAGGCTGATCGGCACCGTCGACTTCGCCTGGCCCGAGCTCGGGGTGATCGTGGAGTTCGACGGGCTCACCAAGTACCGCACCCTCCTCAGAGTGGGCGAAAGCCCGGAGGACGCCGTCATCCGGGAGAAGCTGCGTGAGGACCGCATCCGCGAGGCCACCGGGTGGACCGTCGTACGCATCACCTGGGCCGACCTCGCGCGCCCAGCCCTCACCGCGGACCGCATCCGCCGCGCCATGTATCGCCGTCCCATCAGTGCGTGACGGGCTCCGAGTACAACCTTCTCAGGCTAGGAACGCTCCAATCGCCTGGGAACCTTCAAAGTCACTACACGTGTAGTGACTTTCAGGCCCCGTACACCGGCTCGGGGGTGGGGGCGGAGGCGAGGAGCGTGCGGAGGGCGGGGCCGACGGCCGCGGCGTCCCAGCGGGCGCCGTTGTCCTGCGAGGGACCGTGGGCCCAGCCGTTCTCCACGGTGATGGTGCTGCCGTCGATCTCAATGACGCGGCCGGTGACGTCGTTGGCTTCCTCAGAGGCCAGCCAGGCGACGACCGGGGAGTTGTCCTCGGGCACGGCCATGGCGGAGGTGTCGAAGGCACCCTCGGTCATGCGGGTGCGGGCGACGGGGGCGATCGCGTTGACGGTGACGCCGTAGCGGCCCATCTCCTGCGCGGCCACGAGCGTGAGCCCGGCGATGCCGGCCTTGGCCGCCGAGTAGGTTCCCTGACCGACCGAGCCCTGGAGGCCGGCGCCGGACGAGGTGTTGACGACGCGAGCAGCCCGCTGGCGTCCCTCCTTGGCCTCCGCCCGCCAGTAGGCACCAGCGTGGCGCAGGGGCGCGAAGTGGCCCTTGAGGTGGACCCGGATGACCGCGTCCCACTCCTCCTCGGAGGTGTTCACCAGCATCCGGTCGCGGACGAACCCGGCGTTGTTGACGAGGATGTCGAGCCCGCCGTAGGTGTCGATCGCCTGACGGACCATCGCCTCGGCCTGCGCGAAGTCGGCGACGTCGGCGGCGTTGGCCACCGCGCGGCCGCCGGCCGCCTCGATCTCGGCGACGACCTCCTCGGCCGGGGTCTCCCCCGTGCCCTCGCCGGCGAGTGAGACGCCGTAGTCGTTGACGACCACCGCTGCACCGTGGCGGGCGAGCTCGAGCGCGTGGGCGCGGCCGATCCCCCGTCCGGCTCCGGTGACGATGGCGACGCGGCCTGCGAGAAGGGTGCTCACTCAGTGCTCCTGGTTGGGGTTGTCTTCACGGATCAGGTGGGCGGTCAGGAAGGCAGGGGGCTCTCCCCCGCCGTGGCACTCCACGGTGGCGCCACTGACGTAGGAGGCGAGGTCGGAGGCGAGGAAGACCGCGACGTCGCCGATCTCGGTCGGCTCGGCCATCCGGCCGAGGGGGATCGTTCGCTCGATGGCAGCGACGCGCTCGTCCCCGCCGTAGTGGTCGGCGGTGTTCTCGGTGCGGCACAGGCCGACGGTGATCCCGTTGACCCGCACGGTCGGGCCCCACTCCATCGCGAGCGTGCGGGTGAGCGAGTCCAGGCCGGCCTTGGCCGCGCCGTACGACGCGGTGCCCGGCGAGGGCCGGACCGCGGAGACCGACGAGACGTTCACGACCGAGCCGCTCCCCTGCTCGCGCATCACGCCGTACGCCGCCTGGGCGACCGCGAGCGGACCGAGCAGGTTGAGCCCGACGATCTTCTCGTGGAAGCGCGCCGACGCGTCCGCGGCCATGGCGTACGGCGCCCCGCCGGCGTTGTTGACCACGGTGTCGAGCCGCCCGTGGTCGGCGGCCACCGCGGCCACGAGGGCGCTCACGGCCTCGGGGTCGCGCACGTCGCAGGTGCGGTGCTCGGTGCCGGGCAGCGCCTCGGCCTCGCGCCGCGCACAGGTGACGACGAAGGCCCCCGCATCGACGAAGCGGCGCGTGATGCCGGCGCCGATCCCCTGGCTGCCGCCGGTGACGAGCACGACGCGGCCGCTGAGGTCGAGGGTGATGCTCACGGCAGGCTCCAATGTCGGGGACGGCGATCGATGGTCAGGGCCGGCAGGACCGGACCAAGCAACTGCTAGGCTACCAAGCAAATGTTAGGTTTGGCAGTCCCGTCCGGAAGGTCACCCATGGGCATCACCTCCACGCTGCGCGAGGACCACGTGCGCGTCATCACGATGGACTACCCGCCGGTCAACGCGCTGCCGGTCGCCGGCTGGTTCGAGCTCGCCGCCGCACTCGACGAGGCCTCGGCCGACCAGCAGACCCACGTGGTCGTGCTCCGCGCCGAAGGCAAGGGCTACAACGCCGGCGTGGACATCAAGGAGATGCAGAACACCACCGGGTTCGACGCCCTCATCGGCGCCAACAAGGGCTGCTTCGCCGCCTTCAAGGCCGTCTACGAGTGCAGCGTCCCGGTCATCGCGGCCGTCCAGGGCTTCTGCGTCGGCGGCGGCGTCGGCCTGGTCGGCAATGCCGACGTCGTGGTCGCCAGCGACGACGCGTTCTTCGGGGTCCCCGAGGTCAAGCAGGGCGCGCTCGGCGCGGCCACGCACATGGCTCGCCTCGTCCCGCAGCACCTGATGCGCACCCTCTACTTCACCGCCCGCACGATCAAGGCCACCGACCTCGTCCAGCACGGGTCGGTCTACGAGGTGGTCCCCCGCGACCAGCTCGACGACCTGGCGCTCGCGCTCGCCGCCGACATCGCCGAGAAGGACACCCGGGTCATCCGGGCGGCCAAGGAGGCGCTCAACGGCATCGACCCGGTCGACGTGAACAAGAGCTACCGCTTCGAGCAGGGCTTCACGATGGAGCTCAACCTCGCCGGTGTCTCCGACGAGCTCCGCGACGACTTCGCCGGGACCGCCAAGGCCGCCGGCCGCACCGACACGCCTACGAAGGAGGCCGGCCGATGAGCCGACAGCCCCGCGACAAGACGATGACGATCGACGAGGTCGTCGGCGAGCTGCGCAGCGGCATGACCATCGGCATCGGCGGCTGGGGTCCCCGTCGCAAGCCGATGGCACTGGTCCGCGCCATCCTCCGCTCCGACCTCACCGACCTCACCCTGGTCACCTGGGGCGGTGCCGACGTCGGCCTGCTCACCCGGGCCGGCAAGGTCCGCAAGCTCGTCTACGCCTTCGTGTCCCTCGACTCGGTCCCCCTCGAGCCGAACTTCCAGCGCGCCCGCCAGACCGGCACCATCCCGGAGGTGGTCGAGCTCGACGAGGGCATGTTCCAGACCGGCCTGCGCGCCGCCGCCCAGCGGCTGCCGTTCCTGCCGATGCGCGCCGGCCTCGGCTCCGACGTCCTGGTCAACAACCCCCACATCAAGACCGTCACCAGCCCGTACGCCGGTCCCGACGGCCCCGAGGAGCTCGTCGCGGTCCCTGCCATGGAGCTGGACGTCGCGCTGGTGCACATGAACCGGGCGGACAAGCACGGCAACGCGACCTACCTCGGGCCCGACCCGTACTTCGACGACCTCTTCTGCATGGCCGCCGAGCGCGCGTACGTCACCTGCGAGCAGATCGTGGACACGGCTGGCCTCACCGTCGACGCCCCGGTCCAACGCCTGCTGCTCAGCCGGATGATGGTCAGCGGCGTCGTGGAGACGCCGCACGGCGCGCACTTCACCACCTGCACACCCGACTACGAGCGCGACGAGCGGTTCCAGAAGGCCTACGCGGCCGCTGCCGGCGGCAGCGACGAGGACTGGGCGGCGTTCGAGCAGAAGTTCCTGAGCGGGGACGAGGCTGCCTACCAGGCTGCCGTCCGCGCGTTCGCCGAGGAGGAGAAGCGATGACCGAGATCACCCGCGCAGACGTCTGCGCCGCCGCGATCGCCGATGCGTTCGCCGAGGACGGCGAGATCTTCGGCAGCCCGATGGGCATGCTGCCCACCCTCGGCGCACGGCTCGCCCGGCTCACCTCGAACCCGGACCTCGTACTCTCCGACGGCGAGTCCCTCTTCCTGGGCGGGGTCCCCCCGCTCGGCGCCAAGGCCGACGTGGTGGAGGGCTGGATCCCCTTCCCCAAGGTCTTCGACGTCGTGGCCTACGGCAAGCGGCACGTGATGATGGGTGCCACCCAGATCGACGTCCACGGCAACCAGAACATCTCCGCGATCGGGCCGTTCGACCAGCCCAAGCGGCAGCTGCTCGGGGTCCGTGGCGCGCCGGGTAACACCGTCAACAACCGGACGTCGTACTGGGTGCCCAGGCACTCCAGCCGGGTCTTCGTCGAGCAGGTCGACATCGTCTCCGGGGTCGGGCCTAAGCGTGCCCGGGAAGCGGGCCACGCAGCCAGCCGCTTCAACGACATCCACCGGATCGTCACCAACCTGGCGGTGCTCGACGTCAAGGGTCCCGACGACACCCTCCGGCTGCGCAGCGTCCACCCGGGCGTGACGGTCGACGAGGTGCTCGCCGCCTCCGGGTGCGCCATCCACGTGGACGGCGACGTGCCGACCACCCGCACCCCGACCACCGAGGAGCTCGTGCTCGTCCGTGAGGTCCTCGACCCGCGGAGCCTGCGCCACCGCGAGGTCCCCGAGCCCGTCACGGAGGCCCGCGCGTGAGCACCCCGCAGCTGCTGCGCACGCCGCTCACCGAGCTGACCGGCGTCCGGCACCCGGTCGTCCAGACCGGCATGGGCTGGGTGGCCGGGCCCCGCCTGGTCTCCGGCACCGCGAACGCCGGCGGCCTGGGCATCCTCGCCTCGGCCACCATGACCTTCGAAGAGCTCGAGCGGGCGATTCTGGAGGTCAAGGGCCGCACCGAGCAGCCGTTCGGGGTGAACCTGCGCGCCGACGCCGGTGACGCCCCGGAGCGCGTCGACCTGCTGATCAAGCACGGCGTGAAGGTCGCCTCCTTCGCCCTCGCGCCGAAGAAGGAGCTGATCGCCAAGCTCAAGGACCACGGCATCGTCGTGATGCCGTCGGTCGGGGCTCCCCGCCATGCCGAGAAGGTCGCCGGCTGGGGCGCGGACGCCGTGATGATCCAGGGCGGCGAGGGCGGGGGCCACACGGGCTCCGTGCCGACCACCCTGCTGCTGCCCACGGTCCTCGACGCGGTCGACATCCCGGTGGTCGCCGCCGGCGGGTTCTTCGACGGCCGGGGCCTGGCTGCAGCGCTCTCGTACGGCGCCGCCGGTGTCGGCATGGGCACCCGCTTCCTGCTCACCCGCGACAGCTCGGTGCCCGACGCCGTCAAGAAGCTCTACCTCTCCTACGACGTCAACGGCACCGTCGTCACCGACAAGGTCGACGGCATGCCCCACCGGATGCTGCGCACCGACCTGGTCCAGGAGCTCGAGGAGACCGGCACCCTGCGCCGACTCGGCCCGACCCTGAAGCGCACCCTCGCCTTCAAGAAGATGAGCGGGATGTCCTGGCGCCAGCTCGCCACCGACGGGCGCTCGATGAAGGCCGGGAGCGAACGCTCCTGGGCACAGATGGTGCTCGCCGCGAACACCCCGATGATGCTCAAGTCCGGGCTCGTGGAGGGCGATACCGACGCCGGTGTGCTCGCCTCGGGCCAGGTCGTCGGCGTCCTGGACGACCTGCCGTCCTGCGAGGAGCTCATCGGCCGCGTGGTCACCGAGGCGGCCACCGAGCTGCGGCGTACGTCGACCCTGCTGGTCTGAGGGAGACCGCGCTCAGGCGTCGCGCTGGAAGCAGAGGATATTGCCGGCGAGCTCGTAGCCCAGCTCGTCGTTGACCGCGATCATGTGGTTGTTGGAGGCGGCGTTCCCGGTCTCCACGTGCACGACGCCGGGTTCGGCCTCCCGCAACCAGCGCACCATCTCGGCCTTGAGCAGGTACCCCAGGCGGTGCCCCCGGTGGGCACGCAGCACGCTCGTGTCGTGCTGCCCCGCCTCGCCCGGTCGCAACGACTCGACCGCAACGACGGTGTGCCCCGCGAGCTCGCCGGTCACCCGGTGCCGCGCCAGCACCCGGTAGAGCCGGTTGCCGCGCGCCTCCTGCGCGGTCTCGTACGCCGCCACGCGCTCGGGCGGGTAGACCTCGTCCTCGATGTCGAGCTCGTCCGTCGGGGCGTCGTTGATCGCGACGACCATCGCCGCCACGGCGTCGAGCAGCTCCGGCGGTGTGCGGCCGGCGATGCGCACCAGCTCGTAGTCGCGGGCGTGGACCAGCGCCTCGGCGTACGCCGGCTCGAGGGCATCCAGGTCGACCGACGGCAGGTGCTGGCGCCGGATCGCCTCGACGTACTTCTGCTGGTAGCCGTGGCGCTCGGCGAAGGCGCGCGTGGCCTCGCTCTCCCAGCCGTCGAGGCCGAGGATGGTGCGGCCCAGGGCCACGGCCTCGGCCCGCAGGTGCGCCAGCATGGTGCTGCCGTACCCCTGCCTGCGATGGGCCGGGTCGACGTGGACGCTCAGCCAGGCGAGGTGGCGGTTGTCCCACTCGCTCGTCCCGACCTCGCCGGCCGCCACGACGCGGTCGTCACCGGGCAGCGTCCCGAGGTAGGTGCGCGGCACCTCGCCGTCCCAGCCGTGCCGCAGGCGCAGCTCCCAGTACTCGGGGGTGACCGGCGGCTCCCAGGGGGCGTCCACGGTGGACGCGGCCGTCTGGAGAGCCGCCACGGCCGCGACGGCCGCACGATCATCGGGCCCGTACGGGCGGACCACCAGCGGGAGGGTCTGCGTGCTCACTCCCCCAGCGTGCACCCGTCGGGGCGCACGCCGCCACGGGTTTTCCGTCGCGGTGCCCCGCCCGGTCTCAGAGACGTTCGATGATCGTCACGTTGGCCTGCCCGCCGCCCTCGCACATCGTCTGCAGGCCGTACCGCCCGCCGGTGCGCTCGAGCTCGTGGAGGAGCGTGCCCATGATCCGGGTTCCGGTCGCACCGATCGGGTGGCCGAGGGCGATGCCCCCGCCGTTGACGTTCACCTTGTCCATCGGGACGTCGAGCTCCTGGGCCCAGGCCAGCACGACGGAGGCGAAAGCCTCGTTGCACTCGAAGAGGTCGATGTCGTCGATGCTCATGCCGGTCTTCTCCAACGCGTGCCGGGTGGCCCGGATCGGCCCGGTGAGCATCCACACCGGGTCGTCGCCGCGCACCGTCAGGTGGTGGATGCGGGCACGGGGGGTGAGCCCGTGGTCGCGGACCGCCTGCTCCGAGGCGATGAGCATCGCCGAGGAGGCGTCACAGATCTGCGAGGCCACCGCGGCGGTGATCCGACCGCCCTCGGCGAGCGGCTGCAGCCCGGCCATCTTCTCCAGCGACGTACCGCGGCGGGGGCACTCGTCGGTGGTGAAGTCGCCGACGGGGACGATCTCACGCTCGAAGCGGCCCTCGTCGATCGCGGTCAGGGCCCGCTCGTGGGAGCGGAGCGCGAACTCCTCCATCGCCTCGCGGCTGATGTCCCACTTCTCCGCGATCATCTCCGCGCTGCGGAACTGCGAGACCTCCTGGTCGCCGTACCGCGCCTGCCAGCCCGGCGACTCCGCGAAGGGGGTCGAGAAGCCGTACTGCTGGGCGACCAGCATGGCCGCCGAGATCGGGATCGCCGACATGTTCTGCAGGCCGCCGGCGACGACGAGGTCCTGCGTCCCCGACATCACGCCCTGGGCGGCGAAGTGGACCGCCTGCTGGGAGGAGCCGCACTGCCGGTCGATGGTGACGCCGGGGACCTCGTCGGGGAGGCCGGCGACCAGCCAGGCGGTGCGGGCCACGTCACCGGCCTGCGAGCCGATGGTGTCGCAGCACCCCATCACGACGTCGTCGACGGCCGACGGGTCGACACCGGTGCGGTCGACGAGGGCGCGCAGCACGTGCGCGCCAAGGTCGGCGGAGTGCACGTCGGCGAGCGAACCGCCGCGCTTGCCGACGGGGGTGCGGACGGCGTCGACGATGTAGGCCTCGGGGCGGCTGGTCATGGTGGGTCCTCGGGGGTCGCGGGTGGTCATGCGGGTCAGTTCGGTCGGGCCAGGTCGATCAGGACGCGCGGGCGCCGAGCCCGTCGAGCAGGATGGCGAGGTACTGCTCGGCCACCTCGGTGGCGCCGAGCGGGCCGCCGGGCCGGTACCAGCCGACGGCGACCCAGACGGTGTCGCGGATGAAGCGGTAGGTGAGCACCGGGTCGAGGTCGTCCCGCAGGGCGCCGGTGCGGATGCCCTCGTTGATGAGGTCCGACCACATCGTCTGGAAGCGCTCGTTGTTCTCCCGCAGGTAGGCGAAGCGGTCGTCGGCCGCGAGCGCGCCGGCGTCGTTCTGGAAGATCGCCACCGCCGGGCGGTCGCGGTCGATGGCCGCGAACGAGATGTGCACCAGGCGCTCGAGCTTGGTCCGCACGTCGTCCTCGGAGGCGATGACCGCGTCGTACTCGGCGAACAGACCGGCCTGGAAGGTCGAGAGGATCTCGTCGACCATCGACTCTTTGGAGTCGAAGTGGTGGTAGAGGCTCCCCGAGAGGATCCCGGCCGCGTCGGCGATGTCACGCACCGTCGTGGTCTTGTAGCCACGCTCGGCGAAGAGGTCCGCCGCGATGCGGAGAAGCTCGGCGCGCCGCGACGGCGCGGGGACGGGGGCCGCGGCCACCTCAGGCTCGCTGGCTGCTCGTGGAGACGACCTCGCCGGTGAGGTACGACGCGTACTCGCTGGCGAGGAAGACCATCACGTTCGCGACCTCCCAGGGCTCCGCTGCACGCCCGAACGCCTCACGCTGGGTGAGTGTGTCGAGCAGCTCGTCGGAGGTGACCTTCGCCAGGAAGGGGTGCATCGCCAGGCTCGGTGAGACGGCATTGACGCGGATCCCGTGCGGAGCGACGTCGAGCGCGGCGCAGCGCGTGAGCGCCATGACTCCGGCCTTGGCCGCGGCGTAGTGGGCCTGCCCTTCCTGGGCGCGCCACCCGATCACCGAGGCGTTGTTGACGATCGTGCCCCGGGTGCCGTTGGTGATCATCCGGTTGCTGGCCGCGCGCACGCAGCGGAAGGTCCCGGTCAGGGTGATGTCGAGGACCCGGCTCCACTGCTCGTCGGTCATCTCGGTGATGGCCGCAGTGCCACCCAGGCCAGCGTTGTTGATCATCACGTCGACGCCACCGAAGGGCTCGGCCGCGTCGAGCAGTGCCTGCACCTGGGCCTCGTCGGTCACGTCGCACAGCAGGCTGGCCACCCGCTCGCCGCCGAACTCCTCGGCCAGCGTCGCGTGCGCCTCGGCGACGCGGCGCTCGTGGGTGTCGCTGAGTACGACCGCGCGGGCACCCTCCTCAAGCACCCGTCGGGTGACGGCGGCACCGATGCCGGCGCCAGCAGCCGCGGTCACGACCACGACCTTGTCGCGCAGGAGGCCGTGCCCCTCGACGTACGGCGGGACCGGCTGCTGGGGACGCCGACGCAGGGCCGGGTCCTCCTGGGCGGTGTGGGGAGTGCTCATCCGCGTGCCTCTCGGGGTAGGCCGAGCACCCGCTCGGCAAGAATGGTGCGTTGGATCTCGTCGGAGCCGCCGTAGATGGTGTCGGCGCGCGAGAAGAGAAAGAGCCGCTGCCAGCCGTCGAGCTCGTACGGCGCCCCGGCGGTCCGTAGACCGCCCGCGCCGGCGACCGCCATGGCGACCTCGCCGAGCTTCTTGTGCCACCCGGCCCAGACCAGCTTGAAGATCGACCCGGCGCCGCCACCGGCAGCGGAGTCCTCGCCGCGGCCGACGAGCGCGAGACCGCGCAGCGCCTGGGACCGCATCACCTCGAGCTCGACCCGCAGGGTCAGCAGCCGGTCGCGCAGGACCGGGTCGTCCCAGCTGCCGTTCTCCTTGGCCAGGGCGACGACGCCCTCGTGCTCGCGGGCGAAGCCGACCACCTGGCCCAGGACGGACACGCCGCGCTCGAGCCCGAGCAGCCCCATGGCCACCCCCCAGCCCTTGCCGGGCTCACCGACGACAAGGTCGGCGTCGGTGCGGGCGCCGGTGAAGAAGACCTCGTTGAACTCCGAGCCGCCGGTCAGCTGCTCGATGGGGCGGACCTCGACACCCTCCTGGTCCAGCGGGACGAGCAGGAAGGACAGGCCGTGGTGGCGCTGGGACCCGGGCTCGGTGCGGGCGATGACGAACACCCAGTCGGACTGGTGCGCGTTGGAGGTCCACACCTTCTGGCCGTCGATGACCCACTGGTCCCCGTCGAGACGGGCCTTGGTCTGCACCGCGGCGAGGTCCGACCCGGCGTTCGGCTCGGAGTAGCCCTGGGCCCAGAGCTCCTCGACGGCGACGATCGGGGCGAGGAAGCGCTCCTGCTGCGCGGGCGTGCCGAAGGCGATGAGCGTGGGGCCGAGCAGCTCCTCGCCGAGGTGGTTCACCCGCGCTGGCGCCTCGGCCCGGGCGTACTCCTCGTGGAAGATCACCTGCTGGAGCAGGCTCAGGTCGCGGCCGCCGTGCTCGGTCGGCCAGCCCAGGCAGGTCCATCCGTGCGCGGCGAGGTGCTGGTTCCAGGCCTTCCGCTCGTCGAAGGCCTCGTGCTCGCGCCCGGGCCCGCCGACACCGCGCAGCCCGGCCCACTCACCGGCGAGGTGGTCGCCGAGCCACGCCCGTACCTCTGCACGGAACGCATCGTCGTCTGCCGAGTAGCTCAGGTCCACGGGTGGTAGCCTACCAAGCACTTGTTCGGGCTACAGGAGGTGCTCATCGGTGAACCTCACGCAGACAGGACGACCGCGTGGCAGCGCTGATGGGACCCCGACCCTGCCTGGGGTCCTGCGGGCCGCGGCAGCGACCCATGGCGAGCGGCCGGCCTACGTCGAAGACGGCACGTCCCTGTCGTTCGCCGACCTGCTCGACCGCGTGCGCGAGGCCGCCCGCCGCCTCGTGGCCCTCGGCGTCACGCCCGGCGACCGGGTCTGCCTCTGGGCCCCCAACAGCGTGGCGTGGGTGGTGGCGGGACTCGCCGCGACGTACGCCGGCGGGGTGCTCGTGCCGGTCAACTCGCGCTACACCGCCGCCGAGGTCGCCGAGATCGTCGAGCGGACCGATGCTGCCGCCGTCCTGGTGGCAGACGGATTCCTCGGCCGCACCCAGCTGGCCGACCTCACCGCGCAGCAGGTGCCGGAGCGGACCGCGGTCGTCGACCTCGCCCGGCTCGAGGACCTCTCCCCCGGCGCGGTCACGGTCGAGGACGTCGATGGTCGCGCCGACGCCGTCGGTCCCGACGACGTGGCCGACATTCTCTTCACCTCGGGCACGACGGGTCGCTCCAAGGGCGCGATGTCGGCCCACCGGCAGACCGTCGGCGTCGCGCGCGTCTGGGGCGAGCTGGGGGGCGTGACCGCCGACGACCGCTACCTCGTGGTCAACCCGTTCTTCCACTCCTTCGGCTACAAGGTCGGCATCGTCACCGGCCTGGTCACCGGGGCGACGCTCTATCCCGTCGCCACCTTCGACCTCGATGCCACGATGCGGCTGGTCCAGGACGCCGCGATCACCGTGCTGCCGGGCGCACCCACGATCTACCAGTCGCTGCTGACGGCGCCGGAGCGGTCGTCGTACGACCTGTCGTCGTTGCGCCTGGCCGTCACCGGCGCGGCCGTGATCCCCGTCGTGCTCATCGAGCGGATGCGCGAGGAGCTGGCCATCGACCAGGTCGTCACGGCCTTCGGCATGACCGAGTGCGTCGTGGCCACGATGTGCCGCGCCGGCGACCCCGCCGAACTGGTCGCGACAACCTGCGGACGCGCGGTGCCCGGCATGGACACCAGGATCGCCACGCCCGGCGGCAACGACGCCCTGCCGGCCGGCGAGGAGGGCGAGCTGCTGCTGCGCGGGCCCTGGGTCACGCTGGGCTACCTCGACGACCCGGAGGCCACCGCCGAGGCGATCGACGACGACGGGTGGCTGCACACCGGCGACATCGGCACCCTCGACGAGGCCGGCAACCTGCGGATCACCGATCGACTCAAGGACATGTACATCTCCGGCGGCTTCAACGTCTACCCCGCGGAGGTCGAGCAGGTCCTCCTGCGGCTCGACGGCGTCGCCGACGTCGCCGTGGTCGGGCTGCCCGACGAGCGCATGGGCGAGGTCGGCCATGCCTTCGTCGTCCGCGCACCCGACGCCGACCTGAGCCCCGACGCAGTGGTCGCGCACGCCCGCGAGCACCTGGCGAACTTCAAGGTGCCCCGCAGCGTGGGCTTCCTCGACGCACTCCCCCGCAACCTGTCCGGCAAGGTGCTCAAGACCGAGCTGCGCGCGCAGCACGGCGCCTGAGCACCCGCACCACCCGTCCCCGAGGAGCACCCGTGGATCTGACCCTCAGCGAGTCCGAGCTGGCCTTCCAGGCCGAGGCCCGGGAGTGGCTGCGCGCCCACGTGCCGCCCGACCCCCTGCCCTCGATGGACACGCCCGACGGCTTCCGCGCCCACCAGGAGTGGGAGGCACAGCTCGCCGAGGCCCGCTGGTCGGTCGTCTCGTGGCCGGAGGCCTACCACGGTCGTGAGGCCTCGCTCGTGGAGTGGGTGATCTTCGAAGAGGAGTACTACCGCGCCGGAGCGCCCGGACGCGTCTCCCAGAACGGCATCTTCCTGCTCGCGCCGATTCTCTTCGAACACGGCACCCAGGAGCAGCAGGACCGCTTCCTGCCCACCATGGCCACTGGTGAGCAGATCTGGGCACAGGCCTGGTCCGAGCCCGAGGCCGGGTCCGACCTGGCGTCGCTGCGCTCGACCGCGCGGCGTGACGACGAGCGGGGCGGCTGGGTGCTCAACGGCCAGAAGACGTGGTCCTCCCGCGCCTCCTTCGCCCACTGGGGGTTCGGTCTCTTCCGCTCCGACCCCGATGCCCAGCGCCACCAGGGGCTCACCTACTTCCTCTTCCCGCTCGACGCCCCCGGCCTCACGGTCCGGCCGATCGCCCAGCTCGACGGCGAGCCCGGGTTCGCCGAGCTCTTCCTCGACGACGTGTTCGTCCCGGACTCCGACGTCCTCGGTGCCCCCGGGGACGGCTGGCGGGTGGCGATGAGCACCGCCGGCAACGAGCGTGGCCTGTCGCTGCGCTCCCCCGGCCGGTTCTGCGCCGCCGCCGACCGGCTCGTCGCGGCGTACGCCGAGGCGCCGGAGGAGCTGCGCGCGCCCGTGACCGACCGCGTCGCCGACGCCTGGATGCGGGCGCAGGCCTACCGCTTCTACACCTGGGGCACCGTCACCCGACTCGCCGGCGGCGGCGACGTCGGCGCCGCCGGCTCGGTCAACAAGGTCTTCTGGTCCGAGCTCGACGTCGCGCTGCACGAGACCGCGCTCGACCTGCGCGGGGCCGACGCGGAGCTTCCGTCGCCATGGCTGGACGGCTACACGTTCTCGCTCTCTGGGCCGATCTACGCCGGCACCAACGAGATCCAGCGCAACATCGTCGCCGAGCGCATCCTCGGACTCCCCCGGGAGCCCAAGGGCACCCGGCCCAGCGGAAAGGCAGCGGCCCAGTGCGGTTCGAGCCCACCAGCGAGCAGCGCGCCTTCGTCGCGTCCCTCGCCCGCCACCTCCCCGGCGCCGCCCCGGTCGGCGCCGCCCGCGCGTGGGCCGAGGGCGACAGCGGCCCCGGGCGCGCGCTCTGGAGCCGTCTGGCGGAGCAGGGCGTGGGTGCCCTCCTCGTGCCCGAGGAGCACGATGGCATGGGCGCGACCCCTGTCGAGATGGTCCTTGCCCTCGAGGTCCTCGGTCGGTACGCCGTCCCCGGGCCGTGGGTGGAGTCCGCGGCCTACCTGCCCCTCGCCCTGGCCGACGGCGACGCGGTGGCCGGGCTCGCCGGGGGCGAGATCGGGTCCGTCGCGGTGCCGCCGCACGCGCCGTACGCCCTGGACGCCGACGTGGCCGACCACCTCTTCCTCGTCTCCGACGGCCGCCTCACCCGCGCGACGCCCGGCGAGGCCGTCGGGTCCGTGGACGGGGCCCGGCGCCTCCACGCCGTGACCGCCGGTGACCCGGTCGAGGCCGCCGACCTCGACGCCGCCTTCGACACCGCCGTGCTCGCGACCGCCGCCCAGCTCCTCGGCTGCGGTGAGCGACTGCTCGCCGACACGGTCGCCTACGTCAAGCAGCGCCGCCAGTTCGGCCGCGAGATCGGCTCCTACCAGGCGATCAAGCACCAGCTCGCCGACGTGCGCATCGCGCTCGACTTCGCCCGGCCGCTCGTGCACGGCGCCGCCCTCGGCGGCCCCGATGACCGGGCCCGGGACGTCTCCGCCGCCAAGGCGGCCTCCGCCGACGCCGCCTACCTCGCCTCGCGCGTCGGGCTGCAGGCCCACGGCGCCATCGGCTACACCCGCGAGTACGACCTGAGCGTGTGGATCACCAAGGTCCGCGCGCTGGTCAGCGCCTGGGGCACCCCGGCGTACCACCGCCGACGGGTCCTCGAGAGCCTCGTCGCCCGGCCCACGACCTTGGAGGCCTGATGCACTTCGCCCTCACCGAGGAGCAGTCCGAGCTCGCCAGCACGGTGCGCTCGCTGCTCGCCAAGCGTGCGGACTCCGCGGCGGTACGCGCCGCGAGCGCCTCCGACCAGGGGTACGACAGCGCCCTCTGGCAGGTGCTCTGCGAGCAGGTCGGCGTCGCCGCCCTCGCCGTGCCGGAGGAGCACGACGGCGCGGGCTTCACGCTCTTCGAGAGCCTCGTCGTCCTCGAGGAGCTCGGACGCTCCCTCGCCCCCAGCCCGCTGCTGGCCTCCCTTGTCGCGGCCGAGGCGCTGCTGGTCGACGTCGGCGCGGTCGCACGGGAGCTCCTGCCTCAGCTCGCCGCCGGCGCGGTCGCGACGCTCGCCCTCGCGCCTGCCGAGGTCCGCGCCAGGCCTGCAGCCGAGGGCTGGGTGCTCAGCGGCACCGCACGCGACGTCCTCGACGGTGACCGGGCCGAGGTCCTGCTCGTCCTGGCCACGACCGAGGACGGCACCGACCTGTTCGCCGTGGACCCGGCGGACGTCCCCGCGACCTGGGTTCCGACGATGGACCAGAGCCTGCGGCTGGCCGACCTCGAACTCGAGGGGGTGTCCGCCCGCCTGGTCAATGCTCATGGCGCCGCGGTCGCCGGCCGTGCAGCACTCGTGGGCGCCACCGCCACCGCCGCGCTCCAGGTCGGCTGCGCGCAGCGCGCCCTCGACATGACGGTGGCCTACACCAAGGAGCGGGAGCAGTTCGGGCGCCCGATTGGCTCGTTCCAGGCTCTCAAGCATCGGATGGCCGACATGCTCGCCCTCGTGGAGATGGCCCGCTCGGCCTCGTGGGCAGCGTCGTACGCCGTGTCCACCGGGTCCCCGGACGCCGAGCGGCTGACCCACGTCGCGGCGTCCTACTGCGGCGACGCCCTCGACCACGTCGCGGGCGAGACCGTCCAGATGCACGGTGGCATCGCGATCACCTGGGAGCACGACGCCCAGCTGGTGTTCAAGCGCGCCCACGCGCTCGGACAGCTCTTCGGCCAGGCCCACGAGCACCGCGCCGCACTGGCCTGAGGCCAGTCGGCGCCCCGTCGCTCAGTCGCGGGTG
Organism: Nocardioides sp.; assembly: GCA_030698375.1. Lineage (GTDB taxonomy): Bacteria > Actinomycetota > Actinomycetes > Propionibacteriales > Nocardioidaceae > Nocardioides_A. The sequence goes on from JAUYLL010000075.1 coordinate 36,840, forward strand.
GTGCGGTACTGGCCCTGGTAGAAGAGCAGCGGATCAGCCGGTCCGTCCTCGGTGAAGCCGAGGTCGACGACCTTGCCGACCACGATGTAGTGGTCGCCGGCCGGGTGCACGGCGTGGATGGTGCAGTCGACGTAGCCGATGACGCCGTCGAGGAGCGGCGAGCCAGTGCTGGAGGGGCTCCAGTCCACGTCGGCGAACTTGTCGATGCCACGCTTGGCCATCGTGTTGGACAGCTCGGTCTGCTCGGCGGCCAGGAAGTTCACGCAGAAGCTGCCGGAGCGCTGGATCGCCGGCCAGGCGCGTGAGGTCTTGGCCGGGATGAACGTCACCAGCGGCGGGAAGAGCGAGACGCTGGAGAACGACTGGCAGGTCATTCCCACCGGCTCCCCGCCGGAGTGCGCCGTGACCACGGTGACACCGCTGCAGAAGCGGCCGAGCACGTCGCGGAACTGGCGGGCCGCGGCCTGCGCCTCCTCGTCGTCCGCCCCGAGCTCGGCGCTCTCGCCCGGCCGGAGCTGGAAGTCGAAGGTCCCGAGGAAGGAGTCGATGAGCTCCTTCGGGGGCCACGAGTTCGCGGCGTCCTGCTTCATGCCCTCGGGGATCTCATGGTCCCCCCGCGGTGGATGGATGGTCGCGTCCTGCTCCACGTTCGCCTGCACCGCCTCGTCGTACCCCGTCGTGTCGACCCTCACCCCCGAGCGCCCCTCAGGCCTGGTGCCCGACGCTGAAGTCGTGGCCCCAGTAGCTGACGGCGGTGCTCTCCCGGGCGACCCACTTCTCGTCGTCCACGGTCAGGCCCTCGGTGCCGTACTCCACGTCGAAGCCGCTCGGCGACTTCACGTAGAACGACACCATCTGGTCGTTCATGTGCCGCCCGAGGGTAGCGCTCAGCGGCGCCTTGTTGCGACGCACCCTCTCCAGGGCACGACCGACGTCGTCGAGCTTCGCGACCTCCATCATGATGTGCACGCACTTCGCGGGGTTCGGCATCGGCAGGAACGCCAGGGAGTGGTGCCGCGGGTTGCAGCCGAGGAAGCGCAGCCAGGCGGTGGAGCCCGGCTCCTTGCCGACGAACTCACCAGGCATTCGCATGGAGTCACGCAGGGAGAAGCCGAGGACGTCGGTGTAGAACCGCAGTGCCTCCTCGTCGTCGCCGACGGGGAGCACGATGTGCCCGAGCCCCTGCTCGCCGGTCACGAAGGTCTGGGCGTACGGCGTGACCAGCGGCCGCGACTCGTAGGTGATCCCGCAGAACAGCTCCCACTCGTTCTCGAACGGGTCGCTGAACCGGACGAAGGCCTCGACCCGGCGCTCGGCGCACTCCTCGGCGTTGCCCTCCTCAACGTCGACCCCGTGGTGCTTGAGGTGGTCGGCCGCGGCGTTGAGCGCCCGCCGGTCGGCGACCTCCCAGCCCGCGCAGCCGAGCCGGTCGTGCTCGGAGGGCACGACCACGATGCGCGCGGAGACGTCGTCCATCCGGAAGTAGAGGTGGTCGGGGTTCGGGCCCTTCACGTCGACCAGGCCGAGGACCTTGCCGGCGAAGGTGCGCCAGGCGTCGAGGTCCGTGCTCTCGACGCGGACGTAGCCCATCGAGCGGATGTCGATGCCGGGGGATGTGGTGGTGTTCATGATGTTCCTCTCAGGACCGCTCGCGGTGCCGCGCGAGGAACGCCAGGGCGACCTCCGCGAACTCCTCGGCGGCCTCGATCTGGGCCCAGTGGCCGCAGTTCGGGAAGACGTGCAACGACGCCTTGGGCATCAGCTTCAGCGCGGCGAACGCGCCGTCGAGCGGGTTGACGCGGTCCTCGCGCCCCCAGGTCAGCAGGGTGTGCTTGCGCAGGCGGTGCGCCTCGCGCCAGAGCATCCCGTCCTCGGCGGTCTCGGGGTTCCAGAACGACATGCCCATCGAGCGCATCGCCTCCAGCGAGCCGGGCGCGGTCGCGTCGGCGAACCGCTCCTCGACCAGCTCGTCGGTGACCAGGGACTGGTCGACGACCATCGTCTCGATGAACGCCCGCAACGCCTCGCGGCTGGGGTTCGCGCTGAACTCCATCAGCCGCTTGACGCCCTCAGTGGGGTCAGCGTGGAAGAGGTTGAGGCTCAGCCCGCCGGGACCCATGAGGATGAGCCGCCCCACCCGCTCGGGGTGCATGAGCGCCAGGCGCATCGCCGTACCGCCCCCGAGGCTGTTGCCGAGCAGGTGCACCTTCTCGATGCCCAGCTCGTCGAGCAGGGCCACCACGGCCGTGGCGGAGTGTCGGTAGAAGTTGCCGACCACCTCGGGCTTGTCGGAGGTGCCGAACCCGGGCTGGTCGACCAGCAGGGTCCGCAGGGAGCCCGCGAAGTGCGGCAGCGCACGGCCGAAGTTCGACCAGGCCGAGGCCCCCGGCCCGCCGCCGTGCAGCATCACCAGCGGCAGGCCCGCGCCGACCGGCGTCACACCCTCGCGAGGACCGGCCTCGTAGTAGCCGAGGGTCAGGTCGCCGGCCTTCGCCGAGTGGTGGGTCGTCTCCTTCGCGAAGGCGCTGACGTCGTACGGGTGCGTGTCGGTCACTCAGTACATCCCGGGGTCGATCTTGTGCCCGAACTCGTGGGCGCCGAACATCTGCAGGGCCCGCTCGGGGTCGTTGGCGGCGTGCACACGACCGGCGTGTGCGTCACGCCATGCCCGCTGGAGATAGGTGCCCTCGGCGAGCGCGCGGCCCCCGGAGGCCTCGAAGAGCGCGTCGATCGCATCCAGCGCGCGCTGGCTGCCCAGCACCTGGTCACGACGGACCTTGAGGCGCAGCCGCAGCGGGATCTTCTCCCCCTTGGCGACGTGCGCCTGCTCCTCGCGGATGTTGTTCACCAGCAGCGCCCAGGCCGCGTCGATCTCGCTCGAGGCGCGCGCGATGCGGACCGCCGCGAACGGGTCGAGGGACGCCTTCTCCCCCAGGTACGCCGCACGGACCCGCTTCTGCTGCATCTCGATGTGCTCGGCGTAGGACCCCTCGGCCATGCCGATGATCGGCGTGGTGATGGTGCCGGAGAAGATCGAGTGGAACGGCAGCTTGTAGAGGTCCGAGGTGTTCTGCTCCTGGCCCGGGCCGAAGCACCGACCGGTGTCACTCATCGACAGGGTGAACGCCTCGGGGATGAAGGCGTCCTCCACCACGACGTCGTTGGAACCGGTGCCGCGCAGACCGACGACGTTCCAGACGTCGACGATCGTGTACTTGTCGCGCGGGACCATGAAGGTCTTGAAGTCGACGACGTTGCCCTCGGTGTCGAAGACCAGCCCGCCGAGGAGCACCCACGCACAGTGGTCGCAGCCGGAGGAGAAGCTCCACTTGCCGGAGAGGGTGTATCCGCCCTCGGTCTGGATCGCCTTGCCCGTGGGGGCGTACGAGGAGCTGAGCCGGGTCGAGGTGTCGCTCCCCCACACCGCCTGCTGGGCCTCGTCGGGGAAGAGCGCGACCTGCCACGGGTGCACCCCGACGACCGAGGAGACCCATCCGGTCGAGCCGCACGCGCTGGCGATCATCTTGACGGCGGTGTAGAAGTCGACCGGGTCCGACTCGAGCCCGTCGAAACGACGGGGCTGCAGCAGCCGGAAGAAGCCGGCCTCGTCGAGCTCCTTGATCGAGGCCTCGGGGACGACGCGCATCCGCTCGGCATCCTCCGCGCGGTCGCGGAAGGTGGGAAGCAGGTCCTGCACGGCGTCGAGCACTGCCTGGGACATCGGGTGACTCCTGTCTAGGGGGGCGAGCCCAATACTAGAACACGTTCTTGTTCTGGACCAGGATCAGCGGTTCGCGTCTTCCTTGTCCGCTTCCGCGCGGAGCATCAGCGCGATGTCGATGAGCTGATCCTCCTGACCACCGATCAGCTTGCGGCGACCCGCCTCGAGCAGGATCTTCGCGCCCGAGACGTCGTAGCGCTCCGCCGCGTTGCCGGCGTGCTTGAGGAAGGAGGAGTAGACGCCGGCGTACCCCATCATCAGGGTCATCCGGTCCAAGCGGCATTCCTCCGGCATCGCGGGGCGGATGACGTCCTCGCTGGCGTCGACGATCTGGAGGAAGTCCACCCCGGTGCGCCAGCCGAGCTTGTCGCAGACGCCGATGAACGCCTCGAGCGGCGTGTTGCCCGCGCCGGCACCGAAGCGGCGGACCGAGCCGTCGATCTGGGTCGCCCCCGACCGCGCCGCGATGATGGTGTTCGCCACACCGAGCCCGAGGTTCTCGTGGCCGTGGAAGCCCACGGTCGCGTCGCCGGAGATCTCGGCGAAGACCGCGGAGACCCGGTCGGCGGTCTGCTCCATCACCAGGGCGCCGGCGGAGTCGACGACATAGACGCACTGGCAGCCGGCGTCGACCATGGTCCGGGCCTGCTTGGCGAGCACCTCGGGCGGCTGGGTGTGGCTCATCATCAGGAACCCGACGGTCTCCAGGCCGAGCTCGCGGGCCAGCGCGAAGTGCTGCTGGGAGGTGTCGGCCTCGGTGCAGTGGGTGGCGATGCGACAGATCTGGCCACCGTTGTCCTGCGCGGCGCGGATGTCGTCCTTGGTGCCGACGCCGGGGAGCATGAGGAAGGCGATCTTGGCCTGCTTCGCGGTCTCCGCCGCGATCTTGATGAGCTCCTGCTCCGGGGTGCGGGAGAACCCGTAGTTGAAGCTGGAGCCACCGAGACCGTCGCCGTGGGCGACCTCGATCACCGGGATGCCGGAGGAGTCCAGCGCCTCGACGATGTCGTGCACCTCCTGACCGGTGAACTGGTGCCGCTTGTGGTGCGACCCGTCGCGCAGGCAGGTGTCGGTCAGGCGCAGGTCCAGGTCGCCACCGTGGGTGTCGGCCCAGGTCCGGGCAAGGGTGTTCTCGGCGGGCATGGTCAGCTCCCCTTCGTGGTGGTGGCCGCGAGAGCGGCGCGCGCGATGTTCTGGCCGACCTGCGTGGCGGCGGCGGTCATGATGTCGAGGTTGCCGGCGTACGGCGGCAGGAAGTCGCCCGCGCCCTCCACCTCGACGAAGATGCTGACCTTGGTCTGGCCCAGCGTGGCCGGGGACGGGTCGTCGATCTGGGGCTCCTGCAGGAGCCGGTAGCCCGGGACGTATTCCTGGACCGCCTTCTCCATCGCCAGGATGCTGGTGACCACGGCGTCGCGGTCCGCGTCGGGCGCGATCGCGCAGAAGATCGTGTCGCGCATGATCATCGGCGGCTCGGCCGGGTTGAGGATGATGATCGCCTTGCCGCGGGCGGCGCCGCCGATCTCCTCGACACCGCGGCTGGTGGTCCGCGTGAACTCGTCGATGTTCGCGCGGGTGCCGGGGCCGGCCGAGACGCTCGAGACCGAGGCGACGATCTCTGCGTAGGACACCTCCGCGGCCCGGGAGACCGCCGCCACCATCGGGATGGTGGCCTGGCCGCCGCAGGTGATCATGTTGACGTTCCACGCGTCCACGTGGGCCTCGCCGTTGACCGGCGGGATGACCGCGGGCCCGACCGAGGCCGGGGTGAGGTCGACCGCACGGATGCCGGCCTCCTGGTACCGGGGCGCGTACTCACGGTGCACGTACGCCGAGGTGGCCTCGAAGATCAGGTCCGGCAGCTCGTCCTGCTTCAGCAGCCAGTCGACGCCCTCGTGGCTCGCCTCGAGCCCCCTCTCCGTCGCCAGGCGGAGCCCCTCGGAGGACGGGTCCACACCGATCATCCAGCGCGGCTCGATGAGGTCGCTGCGCAGCAGCTTGTACATCAGGTCGGTGCCGATGTTGCCCGGTCCGACGATCGCGGCGGTCAGCTTGCTCATGGGTCTCCTCGTGGTCATTCGGTGAAGGCGAGCCGGACGCTGCCCAGGCCGTCGAAGACGGCCTCGAAGTCGTCACCCGCGGTGACGTCGATCGCGCGGTGGACGCTGCCGGGCAGGATCACGTGCCCCGCCTCGAGCGTCACGCCGAATGACGCGACCTTGCGCGCCAGCCAGGCCACCGCCGTCACGGGGTTGCCGAGCACGGCGTCCGAGCGGCCAGCAGCGACCTGCTCGCCATTCTTCAGCAAACGCGCCTCGACGGCGGTCAGGTCCAGCTCAGTGGGAGCGACCCGCTCCGGGCCGAGCACGTAGCCGGCCGACGAGGCATTGTCGGCGATGGTGTCCGCGATCTTGATATCCCACGCGGTGATCCGGCTGTCGATGAGCTCGATCGCGGGCGCGACCGCCTCGGTGGCCGCGATGACGTCGTCCTCGGTGCACCCCTCCCCCGGCAGCGTCGCGCCGAGGATGAAGGCCACCTCGACCTCCACGCGGGGGGTGCAGTAGCGCCCTGCGCTCACAGGCTCGGCGGCAGAGACCGCCATGTCGGACAGCAGGTGCCCGTAGTCCGGCTCGTCGACGCCCATCATCTCCTGCATCGCCTTCGACGAGAGGCCCACCTTGTGGCCGTGCACGGTGGCGCCGTCGTCGAGCCGCTGACGGATGTTCATCAGCTGAATCTCGTAGGCGTCGACCACGTCGATGGCGGGCCAGGTCTGGCGGAGCGGGGGAATCGGTCGGCGGCTACGCTCGGCCTCGGCCAGCGCTGCTGCGACCTCACGTCGTACGTCGTCGGAGAGCATGTCCCCATGCTAGAACCTGTTCCAGTTTTGCGCCATGACGGACTCTTCTGCGGGCGCCGTCGCGCCTGCGACCCCCGCCTCGCTCCCTGCTGAGGTCGACGTGATCGTGGTCGGCGCCGGAGGTGCCGGGATGACGGCCGCGCTCGCCGCCGGTGTGCAGGGCCTCGACACCGTTCTCCTGGAGAAAAGCCCCTGGTTCGGCGGCTCCACCGCGCGCAGCGGCGGAGGCGTCTGGATCCCCGGCAACTACGCGCTCCTGGCCTCCGGCGAGTTCCCTGACGTCGAGGCCGACCTCGCCGAGTCCAAGCGCTACCTCGACGCCATCGTCGGCGACCGGGTTCCGAAGGTGCGTCGCGACACCTACATCGACCGCGGCCGCGAGGTGATGGACTTCATCAAGGCCCACACCCCCGTCCGTTTCGCCTGGGTGCCCGAGTACGCCGACTACCTCCCCGAGCAGCCCGGGGGCCGGGCCCGGGGCCGCAGCGTCGAGCCAGTCCCACTGGACGGGACCTTCCTCGGATCCGAGCTCGAACGCCTCCACCCGCCGTACACCAAGGCGCCGGCGAACCTGATCATCACCCAGGCGGACTTCCGCAAGGTGAGCCTCGGTCTGCGGACGTGGAAGGGCCCCTTCACCCTCCTCAGGGCTGCCGTGAAGCGGTCGATCGCCTCGTTCCGCCGTCGCCGCATGTACGCCATGGGCAACGCGATCGCCATCGGCCTGCGCAAGGGCCTCGCGGACGCCGGGGTCCCGGTGCACTACGAGACCGACCTCGTCGACCTGCTCCTCGAGGACGGCCGGGTCACCGGTGTCCGGGTCCGCCAGGGGGCGACCGAGGACGACCCCGGCACGCTGCGGGAGATCCGCGCCCGGCGCGGCGTCATCCTCGGCAGCGGTGGGTTCGAGAAGAACCAGGAGATGCGGGAGAAGTACCTGCCCGGCCCCACGGACGCCGCGTGGTCGACTGCCTCGGTCAACAACACCGGCGCCGGTCTCGTCGCCGGCATCACCGCGGGCGCGGACACCGACCTCCTGGACGACGCCTGGTGGGGCCCCACGATCCCGCTCCCGAACGGCCCGTGGTTCTGCCTCGCCGAGCGCAACCTGCCCGGCTCGATCATCGTCAACGGTGCCGGCGAGCGCTTCATGAACGAGGCGCTGCCCTACGTTGAGGCCACCCATGCGATCTACGAGGGCGAGGCAACCGGCGTTCCGCACGTCCCGGCCTGGATGATCATCGACCAGCGCTACCGCAACCGGTACGTCTTCGCGGGACTCTCGCCGCGCCAGCCCTTCCCCGGGCGGTGGCTCAAGAGCGGCGTCGTCGTGAAGGGCGCGACGCTGGCCGAGTTGGCCGAGAAGCTCGACCTGCCCGCTGACGCCCTGGCGGGAACCGTCGACCGGTTCAACGGGTTCGCCCGCTCCGGGGTCGACGAGGACTTCCACCGTGGCGAGTCGGCGTACGACAAGTACTACTCCGACCACACCGTGAAGCCGAACCCCTCGCTGAACACCATCGACCAGGGGCCCTTCTACGCCGTCAAGATCGTCCCGGGTGACCTCGGCACCAAGGGTGGTCTCGTGACCGACGAGCGCGCCCGGGTGCTGCGCCCCGACGGCTCCGTCGTCGACGGGCTGTACGCCGCCGGCAACGTCAGCTCCGCGGTCATGGGCACCACCTACCCCGGCCCGGGTGGCACCATCGGCCCCGCGCTCACCTTCGGCTACCTCGCGGCCGAGGACTGCCGCAACGCCGCCCCCGCCTCCCGCGGGACCGTCGACGGCCAGGAGGCCTGATGCCCATCGATCCCAAGGTCGCCATCGGCGCCCAGCTGCCCGACCGGACCTTCTCCTGGTCGGCCAGCGACGTCCTGCTGTACCACCTGGGCCTCGGGGCCGGGTCGACCCCCGGCGATCAGACCGACCCCAACGCACTGCGCTACACCCTCGACGACGCGCACCTGCAGGTGCTGCCCAGCTTCGGGGTCGTCGCGCCGACCTTCCACGAGACGAACCCCCCGCCCCTCGACCTGCCCGGCTGCGACATCGACCTGGCCCAGGTGCTGCACGGCAGCCAGGAGGTCGTCGTGCACGGCCCGCTGCCCACGAGCGGCAGCGCCGTCGTGCACACCCGGATCAGCGACGTGTGGGACAAGGGCAAGGCCTCGGTCATCGTCCAGGAGGGCGAGGCGCGGACCGAGGACGGCGACCCGTTGTTCACCACCCGGTCGAGCATCTTCGTGCGCGGCGAGGGTGGCTGGGGCGGCGAGCGCGGCCCCTCGACCAAGGTGGCGCTGCCCGAGCGCGAGCCCGACGCCGACGTCTCCTACGCCACCACGCCCCAGCAGGCGCTGCTCTACCGGCTCTGCGGCGACCGCAACCCGCTGCACGCCGACCCCGCGTTCGCCGAGGGCGCCGGCTTCCCGGCGCCGATCCTGCACGGGCTGTGCTCCTACGGCATCGTGCTGCGCCTGGTCGTCGACGCCCTGCTCGACGCGGACGTCGCGCAGGTGCGCGGGTACGCCGCGCGCTTCGCCGGCGTGGTCTTCCCCGGGGAGACGATCCGGGTGCGCGCCTGGGACGAGGGGGACCGCGTGCTGGTCACGGCCACCATCGCAGGCCTGGGCGAGCGCGACGGGGCACCCGTCCTCGCCGACTGCGTGGTGACCAAGGCCAGGGGCGAGGGGTGAGCCTCGCAGCCCTGAAGGACCGCCTGCGCGAGAAGCTGCCGGTGCCGGACGTGGAGATCCCTCCCACCGGCCAGTTGGTCGAACTCCCCGGACGCGGGACGACGTACCTCACCGACATCCCGGGTCCGCCCGGTGCGCCCACCATCGTGCTCCTGCACGCCGTGGGGTGCACCGGCATGCTGACCTGGTTCACGGCGGTGGCTGCGCTCGCCGAGGAGTACCGCGTGGTGGTCTTCGACCAGCGCTGGCACGGCCGGGGCATCCAGTCCGAGCACTTCGTGCTCCAGGACTGCGCCGACGACGTGGCGGCCGTGCTCGACCTCCTGGAGATCGACCGGGCACTCATCACGGGCTACTCGATGGGCTCGATCATCGCCCAGCGGGTCTGGCGCCAGCACCCCGACCGCGTCGCCGGGCTGGTGCTCTGCGCGACGACTCCCCACTTCCGGTCGACACTCCACGAGCGCGCCTTCCACCAGGGCCTCGAGGTCGCCATGGGTCTCGCCCGTCAGCTCTCCTTCGCCCGCACGGTCGTCAATGCCGCGCGCAGCACCGCCCGCGCCCTGGACGCCGACCGGCTCGACCTCACTCAGTGGGCATTGCGGGAGTTCCGGTCGACCAGTCCGTGGGCGGTGGCCCAGGCGGTCGCGGCCCTGGGCCGGCACCACTCCCGCCCTTGGCTCCACCTCATCGATGTCCCGACGGCCGTCGTGGTGACCGCGCACGACCGGGTCATCCCGGCCTCGCGCCAGCGCGCCCTCGCCAGCGCCATCCCCGCGGCGACGATGCACGAGGTCCCGATCGGGCACGCCGGTATCGCGTTCGGCCACGAGGAGTTCCTCGAGGGTCTGCTCGACGCGGTGCACTCGGTCGAGGGACGTGCTCGGGTGGCGGGACTCCTGCCACCCCGGCGGCGCCGGCCGCGCTCCCGGTCGCACCTGCGTGCCGCCCCCTGACTCCTGCTCCCCCACCGCCGCGACCTTCCTAGGATGACGCCATGTCCTTCCGCAGCCGCCAGCTCCTGACCGCCGTCGCCGTCGCGAACGCCATCCGACCCGCGCACGGGCTGCGGGCCGGCATCCCGTCGATGTTCGCGGGCTGGATGACCGCCGAGCTCGCCCCGCAGCTCCTCGCGGGCACGGTCGTGGACACCGCCCGCGAGGTGGCCCGGGGGCGCGCGGCCAGCCGCACTGGCCTCGCGCTCGGTGCGGTCTCGGCAGCGGGTCTCGGTTACCTCATCCACCAGGCCCAGCAAGTCCACGACAACGTCGACGAGGCGCTCGTCGAGGGGCTGGGCGAGGACTACCGCGAGCGCCTCGACCGCGAGCCCACCGACCTCGACCTCGGCACGCCGTGGAAACAGCTGGTCTGGCCGTTCCGGATGCGCGACGCCTCGGTCCACGTCGAGAAGAACATCGCCTACACCGACGCCGGGCGCCGCGGGCTGCTCGACATCTACCGCCCCGCTGACCGACCCGTCGAAGGCGCACCGGTGCTGCTTCAGGTGCACGGCGGGGGGTGGTCGATCGGCAACAAGGACCAGCAGGGGATCCCGCTGATGCTCCACATGGCCGCCCGCGGCTGGGTTTGCGTCGCGATCAACTACCGGCTCAGCCCCCGTGACGCGTTTCCCGCTCACATCATCGACGTCAAGAAGGCGATCGCCTGGATCCGGGAGCACATCGGCGAATACGGCGGGGACCCGTCCTTCCTCGCCGTCACCGGCGGCTCCGCCGGCGGCCACCTCGCGTCGCTCGCGGCGACGAGCATCAACGACCCCGCCTTCCAGCCGGGCTTCGAGGACGCCGACACCCGCGTGGATGCCTGTGTGCCGTTCTACGGGGTGTACGACTTCGCGGGCGTGACCGGGCGCAACGCCACGCGGATGCGCGACCAGTTCCTGGCCAAGCACGTCATGCAGAAGCGCTACTCTGAGGACCCCGAGGCGTACGAGGCTGCCTCTCCCGTCCTGCGGGTCACCCCGGATGCTCCCCCGTTTCTCGTGCTCCACGGGGTCAACGACACGCTCGTCTCGGTCCGCCAGGCACGCAAGCTCGTCGCCAGGCTGCGGGAGCGCTCCGAGAGCCCGGTCGTGTACGCCGAGCTCCCCGGCGCCCAGCACGCGTTCGACGTCTTCCCGTCGATCCGGAGCGCCCACGTCGTGCGGGCAGTCGACCGGTTCCTCCACGTCGCCCTGCACGACGCCAAGGGTCCGCGGCCCGCCTGACCAGGACCGAAGTACCGATCGAACGCTCCTCCCGCACGTCCGCGACCGTGTGCGGTTGCGCGAGGGACCCGTTCGCTCAGCAGTTCCGCTCCGCTCAGCCGCGGGGCAGGCCCAGGATCCGTTCTCCGGCGACGTTCCGGAGCACCTGGGTGGTGCCGCCGGCGATGCTCAGGCAGCGGGTGAGCAGGAGCTCGTGGAGCGCCTCGCGAGCGCGGTCGGTGCCGAGGAGGACCTCGGGGCCGAGCAGGTCGACGTACAACTCGGCGGAGTCCTGCCGGCTGCGTACGCCGACCAGCTTCGCCACACTGGACTCCGCGCCCGGGCCCTGGCCGGCCAGCGAGCGCAGGGTGGTACGCAGCCCGAGCATCGTCACCGCGCTCGAGGCAGCCACCGCGCGGCCGACCCCGGTGAGCACGTCCCCGTCGATGTCGTCGCCCTCGGCATCCGCCAGGAAGGTGATCGCGCGCTCGACCGACGTGCCGAGGGCCGACCCGGCCATCGCCACCCGCTCGTTGGCGAGCGTCGTGCGGGCCAGCCTCCAGCCCCCGTCGACCTCGCCGACGACACAGTCGGCAGGCACCCGCACACCGTCGAGGAAGACCTCGTTGAACATCTCCTCGCCGGTGATCTCGCGCAGCGGCCGCACGTCGATGCCGGTGCTGCGCATGTCGACGAGGAAGTAGGTGATCCCCTTGTGCTGGGGGGCGTCGGGGTTGGTGCGCGCCAGGCAGATCGCCCAGTCAGCGCGGTGGGCGAGGGACGTCCAGACCTTCTGTCCGCTGAGCACCCACTCGTCGCCGTCGCGCACGGCGCGGGTGCGCAGGCCGGCGAGGTCGGAGCCTGCGCCCGGCTCGGAGAACAGCTGGCACCACACCACCTCGCCCTCGAGGGTGGGCCGCACGAAGCGTTCGCGCTGGGCGTCGGTCCCGTGCTCAAGGATCGTGGGCACCGCCCAGGCGCCGATGCCGATCTCGGGCCTCTCGACGCCCACGGCGGCGAGCTCCTCGTCGATCACCAGCTGCTCGACCGGACCGGCGCCTCGGCCGTAGGGCGTCGGCCAGTGCGGCATCATCAGGCCTGTCTCCACCAGGGCGGAGCGCTGAGCATCGGCGTCCAGACCCGCAAGACCGGCGACCTGCTCGCGCACGCCGGACCGGACCTGCTCCGCCTGCCCGTCGAGCTCGACCGCCACGTGCCGCCGTACGCCAGCCAGCGCGCGCCGCGCAGCGTCCCGCGCGGCGGGGGCGCTCCCCCCGAGCAGGCTGCGGGTGGCCAGGGCCCGGCGGAGGTAGAGGTGGGCGTCGTGCTCGAAGGTGAAGCCGATGCCGCCGAGGACCTGGATGCAGTCCTTGGCGTTGTCGACGGCGGCGTCGAGCGCCGTGCTGGCGGCGACGGCAGCGGCCAGCGCGTGCTGGTCCGCGTCGGCGTCGTCGGCCGCCACCGCGGCGTCCCAAGCCAGGGCGGTCGCGGACTCGGTGGTCTCGAGCATCTGGGCGCAGAGGTGCTTGATGGCCTGGAAGGCGCCGATCGGCTTGCCGAACTGCTCGCGCACCTTGGCGTAGGCCACCGCGGTGTCGAGGCACCAGCGCGCCAGGCCGGCTGCCTCGGACGCGGCGAGGGTGCGGTGCAACCGCGCCACGACGCCCGCCGGCAGGGAGTAGCGGTCCCCAGCGCCCAGCTCGACCCCGTCGAGGGCCACCGTGCCGACCGCGCGGGAGAAGTCCGGGCCCTCGGCGGTGCTCACCTGGACACCGGGACCGTCGAGGGCGACGAGGGCCCACGCCTCCTCGGTCCCCTCACCCGCGAGCGGCACCAGCAGGTGCGTGGTGTGACCGGCATCGGCGACCAGCGGAACGGTGCCGCTCACGCGGGTGCCGTCCAGCGTGAGGGTCGGCGCACCGACTGCCAGGGCCACCGTCGCGGTACCGGCGCAGACGGCGTCGACGAACGGACGTGCCTGCTCCCCTGCCGTCGCCAGCGCGGTGACCGCGGTGGCGGTCGAGAGCAGCGGACCGGGCACGAGGGCGGCCGCACAGGCCTCCAGCGCGCACGCCAGGTCCAGCACGGTGCCGCCCCCACCGCCGAGGCCCTCGGCCACCGCGATGGTCGGCACGCCGAGGTCGGTCAGCCCGCCCCACGCGTCGGCGAAGCCGGCCCCCCGGTCGGTCTCGGCCTTGCGCACCTGCTCGAGCGTCGCGGCCCCTCCGGCCCAGTCGGCCAGCGCGGCGGCCAGCTCCCGCTGGTCCTCGGAGATCCCGATCGGCACGGCGTACCCTCTCTACCCAAGCGAACTAGAACGTGTTGCAGTTCGGACCATGATGCCACGACTGACCCCAAGCGTCATCCGTCCGTCCCGACGACCTACGCTCGCCGACACCGCTTGGATCCAGCCCGGACCGACCCCCGAGGAGCCCGCGTGAGCGACCAGCCCGGCACCCCTGCTCCCCCCGCGATGCCCGACGACCTGCTCGGCCACGCGCTCGCCGCCAACGGCTTCATGCCCGAGGCCGAGGGCATGCTCCTCTACGAGACCGCCTGCGCCCGCCTCCCCCACGGCCCGGCCCTCGAGGTCGGCAGCTACTGCGGGAAGTCGGCGGTCTACCTGGGCGCCGCGGCGCGCCAGGTCGGCGGCACGGTCTTCACCGTCGACCACCACCGCGGTTCCGAGGAGAACCAGGCCGGCTGGGAGTACCACGACCCCTCCCTCGTCGACCCGCGCCTCGGGCTGATGGACACCCTGCCGTTCTTCCGGCGCACCGTCGCCGACGCCGGGCTCGAGGAGGAGGTGGTCGCGCTCGTCGGCCGCTCGACCACGGTCTCCGCGCACTGGCGCACCCCGTTGTCGCTGGTCTTCATCGACGGAGGCCACACCGACGAGCATGCCGGGAACGACTACACGGGCTTCGCCCGCTGGATCGCAACAGGGGGCGCGCTGGTCATCCACGACGTCTTCGCCGACCCCGCCGAGGGTGGGCAGCCGCCGTATCGCGTCTACCTGCGCGCGCTCGAGAGCGGCGACTGGACCGAGGAGCGGGCGCTCGGTTCCATGCGCGTGCTCACCCGGGTCGGCGGCGACGCCGGCGACCCCGTCAGCTAGACGCCGAGACCAGCTCCGCCATCGGCTCGCAGCCGCACTGCAGCGCCATCGGGCGGAAGTCGGCAGGCAGCGTCGCACCACGCATGATGTCGGCGCCCGGGGTGCAGTCGCCCAGGGCGTCGACCGCCAGCAGCACGGCGGCCGCCGTGTAGGTGGTGTGCTCGACGGGCCAGAAGACGTCGTCGGGATAGACGTAGCCGGTCCAGTAGGCGCCCTCGTCGCTGCGCAGGTGCTGCATGTCACGCACCAGACCGATCGCACGCTGGCGGTCGCCCATCGCGTCCAGCGCCATCGCCAGCTCGCAGGTCTCCGCCCCGGTCACCCAGGGGTTGACGTCGACGCAAAGGATCCCGAGCCCGGGCCGGACGAACTGGTCCCAGCGCGCGGCGATCATGTCCTGGGCCTCGGCACCACGCACGGCGCCCCCGAGCACCGGGTAGTACCAGTCCATCGAGAACTGCTGCTTGTCGAGGAACAGGTCCGGGTGCCGGCGTACGGCGTGGCGCAGCCGGCCGGCCGCGATCTCCCACTCGGGCTGCGAGGACTCCAACAGTTCGGCGAGGGCCACGCCTGCCTTGAGCGCGTGGTACATGCTCGAGCTGCCGGCCAGCAGCGCCTCCTGGTCGACGGTCCCGTCGGCGCGGCGGCGCCAGGCGATGCCGCCCCAGCCGAGCTGCATCGACACGACCCAGTCCAGGGCACGCTGCACCGCGGGCCAGTTCCGGCGCACGAAGCCGAGGTCGCGTCGCACCAGCCAGTGGTGCCAGACCCCGACCGCGAGGTAGGCCGACATGTTCGTCTCGGCTCCGTCGTCCTCGATGGTGCCGCCGACGTACTTGATCGGCCAGGAGCCGTCGGGGCGCTGGGACGCCAGGCACCAGTCGTAGGCGCGGTGGGAGGCCTTGACCTGTCCGGCGACCTGGAGGGCCATGGCGGCCTCGACGTGGTTCCAGACGTCGACGTGCTCACCGACCGTCCACGGGATCGCGCCGTCGGACTCCTGCATCGACGCGATGGACGCACCGGTGGCCAGGACGTCGGCCTCGCTCAGGACACCAGCCAGGCTGGGGATCTTCACGCCCACGTCAGGCGGGCTTGTGGAAGTACAGCACCATGCTCTTGCCCATCACCGGGTTGAGCACGGCCTCGGCGGCACGGGTGGCGAGCGGGCGCTTCATGATGTCCCAGACCAGAATCTGGTGGTAGGCCTTGGCCAGCGGGTGGTCGTCCTTGCGGACGCCGACCGCGCACTTGATCCACCAGTACGGCGTGTGCAGGCCGTGGGCGTGGTCCTTGCCGTCGAACTCCAGGCCAGCGTTGCGCATCTTCCCAACCAGCTCCTTGTCGGAGTAGATCCGGATGTGGCCGCCGGGGGTGTTGTGGTAGTCCTCGGAGAGCTTCCAGCACACGATCTCGGGGAACCAGCGCGGGACGCTGACCGCGAGGGTCCCGCCCGGGCGCAGCACCCGCACGAGCTCGTCGATGGCCTGGATGTCGGCGGGAATGTGCTCGAGCACCTCGGCGGCGACGATCCGGTCGAACTCGCCGTCGGCGAACGGCAGGGCGAGGGCGTCGCCCTCCTTGATGTCGGCGTCACCGCCGGCGGGTACCTCACCCTCGGCGCGCATCGCGGCGAAGAGCTCGCCGACCCTCGCCAGCTCGTCGGCATCCTGGTCGAAGGCGATCACGTCGGCGCCGCGGCGGTACATCTCGAACGCGTGCCGGCCGGCACCGCAGCCCATGTCGAGGACACGGTCGCCGGCCAACAGGCCCAGGCGGTCGAAGTCAACGGTCAGCATCAGGCGGGGTCCTTCTCGTCGGTGTGCGTGGGGCGGGTGGCAGGAGGCTCGACCGGGGCTCCGGCGAGGATCTCCTCGTAGGCGGCGGCGGTGGCCAGGGCGACCGCACGCCAGCTGAAGCGTTCGAGGACCCGTCGGCGGCCGGCGGCACCCATGCGGGCGCGACGCTCAGGGTCGTCGAGCAGGGCGGCCAGCGCGTGCGTCAGTTCCCCCACGTCGCCGGGAGTGACCAGGTCGGCACACTCACCGTCGGGACCGACGACCTCGGGGATGGCGCCGGCGCGGCTGACCACGAGCGGGGTCTCGCAGGCCATCAGCTCAGCCGTCGGCAGGGAGAAGCCTTCGTACAGGGACGGGACGCAGGCCACCTCGGCCGACCCCATCACCTCGACGAGCTCGGCATCGCTGATGCCGTGCACGAACCGGACCGAGTCGCCGATCGCGAGCTGGTCGATGAGCTGCTCGGTGCGTCCGCCCGGCGCGGGCTTGGAGACCAGCAGCAACTCGACGTCGCGCTCGGTGCGCAGCTTGGCAAAGGCCTCGAGCAGCGTCGCGATCCCCTTCATCGGGGTGTCGGCGCTCGCCATCGCGACGATGCGGCCGGGGGCCCGCGGCGTCGTCGGCGGGACGAATACGTCGTCGACGCCCAGCGGGATGACCTGCAGCCGCTCGATGTCGACGCCGAAGTCCGCGGAGATGTCGCGGCGCGAGGACTCGGAGACCGTGAGGATCTTGTCGAGCTGGCGCGCGACCTTGCCCTGCATGCGCAGGAAGCCGTACCAGCGACGCAGCGACACCTGGCGGCGCGCGCGGCGGAACCACCCCAGCTGGGCGGTCGCCGCGAGGTCCACCCGGCGGTCGAAGGTGATCGGGTGGTGGATCGTGGTGATCAGCGGCAGGCCGGCCTCGGCGATGTCCCGCATGCCGTAGCCGAGCACCTGGTTGTCATGCGCGATGTCGAACTCCCCCGCGCGGGCCTCGAGCAGGCGTGCGACACGCTTGGAGAAGGTCTTCGGCTCCGGGAAGCCGGCCGTGCACATCGTCGCGAACTCCTCGACATCGATGAGGTCGCGGAACTCGGTGGGCCACGGAACCCGGAACGGGTCGGGCTCGCGGTAGAGGTCGAGACTGGGCACCTTGGTCAGGGACACGCCCTCGTCGAGCTCGGGGTAGGGCTGCCCGGAGAAGACCTCGACCTCGTGACCGAGAGCCACCAGCTCACGACTGAGGTGGCGGACGTACACGCCCTGCCCGCCGCAGTGCGGCTTGGAACGGTACGACAACAGTGCGACGCGCACTGACCACCTCCGAATGACGAAACTGTAACGTGTTTCATTATGCCTGCGATCGGGCACTGATGCCGCTGTTAGTCTGACACCGCATCCTGTCACGGGGTTTTCGGTCCCGTGGACCCGCTCAGTCCCCTCCAGGAGAGACCTTGGCAACCCTCAGCTCGCTGTCGCAGGAGGAGCTCGGGTCCGCCGCGCAGCGCGAGCGGCGGCGCCGGATCCTCGACGCCACGATCGCCCTGGCCTCGAAGGGCGGCTTCGACGCGGTCCAGATGCGGGCCGTCGCCGAGAAGGCCGACGTCGCCCTGGGCACCCTCTACCGCTACTTCCCCTCCAAAATTCACCTGCTGGTCTCCGCCCTCGGCCGCGAGTTCGAGCGTGCCCAGGCCGGGTTCGACCAGCGCACGCTCACCGGCGAGACGGCCGCTGACCGAGTGATCCACGTCCTCAACCGGAACACCCGCGGCATGCAGCGCGAGCCGCAGCTCACCGAGGCGCTCACCCGCGCGTTCATGTTCGCCGACTCCTCGGTCGCCAACGAGATCCACATCGCCGGCATGTACCTCACCGACATGCTCACCCGGGCCATGAAGGGCCCCGAGGGCGACGACGCCGAGCCCACCGAGGAGAACATCGCCATCGCCAAGGTCATCGGTGACGTGTGGATGTCGAACCTCGTGGCGTGGGTGACCGGACGTGCCTCGGCCGCCGACGTGTCGAAGTCGATGGACGTGGCCGTCCGGCTCATCCTCCGCTGAGGCTCAGCCGCCGAACGCGTGGGTCGCCGTCGCGCCACCGTCGACGGCAATCTCGGCCCCGGTGACGAAGCTGCTCTCGTCGCTGGCGAGGAACGTGTAGACCCCGACCATGTCGGTGGGACTGCCGACCCGCTTCAGCGCCACCTTGGTCGCGCCGTACTCCATGGCCGCGTCGCCTCCGTGCACCCGGGTCATGCCGGTGTCGATCATCCCGGGGTGCACCGAGTTCGCCCGGATGCCGCGGGCGCCGCACTCCATGGCGATGGCCTTCGTCATGCCGCGGATCGCCCACTTCGAGGCGACGTACGCCGACAGCGTCGGCATCCCGCCGAGCCCCTCCACCGACGAGGCGTTCACGATGCTGCCGCCGCCGTTGCGCTTCATCGTCGGGACGACCGCGCGCATGCCCAGCCAGGTGCCCGTCTGGTTGATCGAGATGAGGCGCTCGTAGTCGGCGAGCGACATGTCGTCGATCGAGGAGAACACCAGGATCCCGGCGTTGTTCACCAGGACGTTCACCGGGCCGAAGGTCGTCTCGGCGAGCGCGACGACGTCAGTCCACGACTCCTCGCTGCTCACGTCGTGGTGGGCGAAGGCGGCCGCCTCCCCGAGCTCGTCGGCCAGGGCCTTGCCGGGCTCGTCGGCCACGTCGGCGATGACCACCCGTGCGCCCTCGGCGACGAAGCCGCGACTGATCGCCGCGCCCTGTCCCTGCGCGCCGCCGGTGACGATCGCGATCTTTCCGTCCAGTCGTGCCATGGGTCTCTCGTCCGTTCTGTGGGAGGGGATGGGGGTGCTCAGCCGAGCGTCATCACGGAGTCGGCGGCGAAGCTGAGCGCGGGGTCGCGCTCGTCGAAGTAGGACCCGACCTGCGTCTGCAGGTCGGCCAGGTCCCAGGTGTCGCCGGTGGCGTCGAAGCGCCGCTCGACGACGGGGGCCGAGAGCAGCGCGACCATGCCGCCGTACACGACGAAGACCTGGCCGTTGATGGCGTCGGCCGCGGGCGAGGCGAGGTAGGCCACGAGCGGGGCGACGTGCTCGGGCGAGAGCGGATCGATGGACGACCCCGACTCGTCGGCGCCGAAGACGTGGTCCGTCATCGCCGTCCGGGCCCGCGGGCAGATGGCATTCGCGCGGACGCCGGCCTTGCCGAGCCCCCGCGCGGTGGAGAGCGTGAGGGCGGTGATGCCGGCCTTGGCCGCGGCGTAGTTCGCCTGGCCCGGGGACCCGACGAGGAACGCCTCGGACGCGGTGTTCACCACGCGCCCGTACACCTGCTCACCCGAGGCCTTGTGCAGGCCCCGCCAGTACGACGCCGCGTTGCGGGAGAGCATGAAGTGCCCCCGGAGGTGGACCTTGATAACGAGGTCCCACTCCTCATCGGACATGTTGAAGAGCATCCGGTCGCGCAGCACACCTGCGTTGTTGACCACGATGTCCAGCCGCCCGAGGTCCTCGGCGGTGGCTGCCATGAGCGCGTCAGCGGTGGACCGCTCCCCCACGTCCCCGGCCACGACGGTGGCCTGGCCGCCGGCTCCACGGATCTCCTCGGCTGCCTCGTCGGCGGCCCCGGGGAGGTCGTTGATGACGACGTGGGCGCCGGCCCGGGCCAGCGCGACGGCCTCGGCCTTACCGAGGCCGGCGCCGGCGCCGGTGACGATCGCGACGCGGCCGTCGAGGGAGAGATCAGAGGGGGTGTGCTCGGACATGCAGGCAGGGCCTTTCTTCGCAGGGTGCGCAGGAGCGCGCGGTACAGGGCGTCGGACGCCGGGTGCGGGGTTGGTCAGTCCTCGAGGCTGATCGCGGCTCGTGGACAGGAGGCGACCGCCTGCTCCACCCGCGAGCGGTTCTCCTCGGTGACCTCGTCGTCGAGGACGTGCAGCATGTCGTCGTCGTCGACCTGGAAGACATCGGGGGCGACGGCCTCGCACAGCGCGTTGGCCTCGCAGAGCTCGTAGTCGACCTTGACCTTGGTCATCGCGGTTCCTCTCGTTGTAGGGATGTCGATGGGCGGAGACGGCGGCCGGTCAGCCGACCATCTTGCTGTGGTCCCAGGAGGCGGTCTTGTCGGGCGTGACCACCACGGCAACCCGCTTCTGGGCCTGGCGTCCGACCTCGGCGGCACCGAGCTCGCCGATGTCGGCGCCGCCGACCATCCGGGTGGCGACCAGGTGGCCGAGGCGCGCGATCTCGGTGGTGTCGCGCACCAGCTCGGCTGTGCCGGTGATCGAGGCGCCGCGGAGCTCGAAGTAGTCCGTGCCGCTCTCCACCAGGCAGCTGATCCGCGGGTCCCGCTCGAGGTTACGGATCTTCTGCGACCGTCCGTAGGTCCAGAAGCAGATCTTGCCGTCGTCCACCACGTAGAAGAGGGTCGACAGGTGGGGAGCACCGTCCGGACCGATCGTGGCGACCTGCACCTTCATCTCGGAGCGGAGATAGTCCTCCAGCTCCTCCGGGGTGAGCTTGATCTTGTCGCGACCTGCTGACATCAGCTTCCTTCCGAGGAATGGCCAGGGAACACGTGGGCGTCGGGGTCGATGTCGACCGCGGCGTTGTTGACGGCGGTGGCAACCTCGCCGAAACCGACGGCGATGAGGCGGACCTTGCCGGGGTACTCGGTGACGTCCCCGGCGGCGTACACCCGGGGCAGGTTCGTGCGCATCGCCGGGTCGACGAGGATGTGGCGCTTGTCGAGGTCCAGACCCCACTCCTTGAGGGGGCCGAGGTCGGCGAGGAAGCCCAGGGCGGCGATCACCGCCTGCGCGGGGCGCCGGTGGGTCTCCCCGGAGTCGGCGTCGGTGACCTCGATCTCCGCGAGCGCGCCGTCCTCGCCGGGCAGCAGGGCGGTGACGGTCGCCGGCGTGACGATCTCGACCGACGACGTCTGGACCGCGGTGACGGTGGACGCGTGGGCGCGGAACGCAGTGCGGCGGTGCACCAGCGTCACCGACTTCGCGATCGGCTCGAGGTGATGGGCCCAGTCGAACGCACTGTCCCCGCCACCCACCACCACGACGTCCTGGCCGGCGTAGACGTCGAGCTTCGGGACGAAGAACGCCAATCCCCGCCCCTCCCAGTCCTCCCCGGCCGGCAGGCCGCGAGGCTGGAAGCGCCCGATGCCGGCGGTCAGGATCACGGCGCCGGCGTCGACGACGGTCTCGTCGTCGAGCAGCACCCGCACCCGGTCGCCGCGGTGCTCGACCCCGATGGCGGTGCGCCCCAGCAGGTACGTCGGCGCGGCCGTGGCCGCCTGCTCGACGAGGTTGGCGACGAGCTCGCGCCCCTTGATCGTGGGGAAGCCGGCGACGTCGAGGATCGCCTTCTCCGGGTACATCGCGGTCACCTGCCCCCCGAGCTCGGGGAGCGAGTCGACGACGGCGACCTTCAGCTCCCGGAAGCCGGCGTAGTACGCGCCGTACAGTCCGGCCGGTCCGGCACCGACGATCAACAGGTCGGCCTCGACGGTCTCAGCCACCGCGTGCCCCTTCCTGGTCACCACGTCCCGAACTTGGAACGTGTTCTATTTTAGGGGCCCGCCCCGGGCCCGTGGCCAGCATTCCAGAAACCGGGACCGGCGGTTCCCGTCTCACAGGGCCTGGAGGTCCGCGACCTTCCAGCCGTCGACACCGGGCGCGTCCGAGCGGACCAGCACGACCTCGACCCGGTTCAGGTCGACCCTGGGCTCCTCGTCGCCCTCGCGGGTGGTCGTCTGGTTGACGAAGAGCAGCAACCGCACCCGGTCGCGGGAGGCTGAGATGACCGCCGCCGTGGTGACCTCCGCCTCGACCACCGCACCCTTGTCCGTGGCGTCCTGGCGGACCAGCTCGAGGGTCTGCTCGTACTCGCGGCGGAACTCCGTGGTCATGACCTCCGCTGCACGTTCGGTGCTGGCGTCGAAGTCACCGGCGTCGTAGGAGAGCACCGCGGCAACGTGACTCGTCGCTGCGACCTGGGCGGAGGTGCGGGCGTCGGCCTGCCCTGCCAGGTCCCGCCACTGGAGCAGCGCGACCACGAGAGCAACCGCGAGGGCCGCGACGAGGAGACCGACCACCACCAGGACCCACCGGCCCCGGAGTGCGGCCCACCGTGTGCTCGGAGCGGTCGGCGCCTCGGCTACCGCACCGGAGACCGACTCGGGCTCCGGGGAGACCGGTGCTGAGGGTTCCGGATCGGCAGCGGCCTCCGCCTCGGGCAGGTCCGAGCGGCAGTACCGGCAGCGGACTGCCGCTGCCTTGATGGTCTCCGCGCACCACGGGCAGGTCTTGGTCGCGTCGCTCTCGGCGGCCCTCATCCGACGAACTCCAGCTGGGAGGTCAGCCAGCGGTCCGACTCCCGGACCAGCTCCAGCTGCAAGCGGTAGAAACGAGGCTGGGGCTCCTCGGTGCTGATGTTGCTCACCTCTCCGTCGACCACGACGATGACCTGTGCCCGGTCGTCCGTCAGGGAGACCACCCCGGCAGAGACGATG
The DNA here is from genome assembly GCA_030698375.1 of Nocardioides sp. Taxonomy (GTDB): domain Bacteria; phylum Actinomycetota; class Actinomycetes; order Propionibacteriales; family Nocardioidaceae; genus Nocardioides_A. The sequence continues at coordinate 59,756 of JAUYLL010000075.1, forward strand.
TCGCCCCGCGAGACCGACTGGTTCTGCCGCGCACCGATGGCGATGTCGTCACGACTCTCCTCGAACTGCTCGGCGAACTCCCCCGTGGCGCCGGCGAGCACGCGATCCAACGAGTCGTCGACCTCGCGGTAGTCGATGGTCGTGAACGCGCGGGCCTGCGAGCGGGCCGCAGCAAGAGCGGCGTCGCGGTCCTCCTCATCGGCGGAGAGGGCGCGTACCTCGAGCAGGACCAGGACGAGCGCGACGGCGAGGGCCAGGGCGACGGCGAGCAACGAGGCCGTCCTCCACCCGAACCGCAGCCGCTCGCCCAGACGGGCGAGGGTCATCGGTCACTCACCGGCCCCAGGAGGAGCCACTTCCAGGAGTCGTCGCCGAACAGGCCCTGCAGACCGCCCTCGGTGCCCACACGGACGCCGCCGGCGCGTCCGGTCTCGGGGTCGTACGGCGCCACGCGGTACTGCTGACCGGACTCGTCCCGGCGGCCGCCGTCGACCGGCGGGAACTCGGGCGCGTACTTCGACCCGCGCATGTTCACCGGTGGTCCCTCCTTGCACCGCGCCCGGCCGAACGGCTCCTTGTCGGACAGGTCGTTCCCTTGGCGCCACTTTCTCGGCGGGAGGTACCCCTCCCGGCACGGTTGCGGGGTGCTCGCCAACTGGAGGTTGATGTGGCCGAACCCGTCACCGGGGGTGCCTGTGAAGCCGCCGGCGATGAGGCGCGGGAACAGCACCAGCAGCTGTTCGACGGCGGACAGGCGGGCAGTGATCACCTGGTTCACGCTCACCAGGTTCCCGAGCATGACCGGAAGAGTGGGCTCGACCTGACGGAGCAACGTGTCGACCTCGCGGGAGAGGGCGGCGCCCCCGGTGAGCGTCGTACGCAGGTCGTCGTCGGAGGCAGCCAGGGCCTGGGCGACGTCACCGAGGTCACGCGCGAAGGATCGGATGTTCTCCTGCTCGTCGGACTGGGCACGGAGCACGGTCAGCCCGGTGTTCAGCAACGCCGACGTCTCGTCGCTGGCGGCCCGAGCCTCGCGCACGAAGACCGTGGTGCTGTCGATGAGGCGCTGCAGCGGGCGCCCGGTCCCCTCGAACAGGTCTCCGAGCTCCTCCACCACGACGGCCAGGTCGTCACCGTCGAGGGAGGAGACCAGCTCGTCGAGCTGGATCAGCAATGTGTCCTCCTGGACGGGGATGCTGGACTCGTCACCGACCATGACGTCACCGTCCTCGGCGTAGGGCCCCGAGTCGTCGACGGGCTCGAAGTCGAGGTACTGCTCCCCGACCGCCGAGAGGTTGTGCACGTACATCGGGGAGTCACTGGGAAGCCGGGTGCCCTCGTCGAGCGCCAGGGTCACCCGGACGTCGTCGCCGTCGACCGCCATGCGGCGGACCTGACCGATCGACACTCCGCGGTAGGTCACGTCGCTGCCCTCGTAGAGACCGCCGGAGACGGGCAGCATGGCGTGCACCTCGAGCCCACGACCGAGGATCTTGTCGACGATGCCCAGGTAGTTGGCCGCCACGTAGGTGACACCGACCGCGCTGAGCACGAGGAAGGCCACCAGCCGCATGCGTACGCCGTGCGTCATTGGCCCAGCCCCCCGCCGAGTAGACCGCCGTCGTTGCCGACCACCCCGCGGTCGTCCCCGCGCTGACGACGCGGGAGCAGACCGCTCGGCAGCCCGCCGAGCGCGCCGTCGCGGCCCGTGAGCTGCGGGAGCAGGTCAGGCACGGTCGGCAGGTCGGGGGTCGGAGGCAGGTCAGGGCCCGGGACCTCGGGGACCTCGGGCAGCGGCAGCCCGTCGAGGTCGGGCATCCCGACGGCCTGGAACAGGTTGTCCAGCCGGATGTCGAGCGCGATCGAGGTGTTCGCGTAGTCACCCTTCACCACGTCGGAGGCCTCCTTGGGGAAGGGGAAGCTGATCATCAGCGCGAGTCCACGCGGGAACGAGTCGCCGGCCTCGTTGAGGCGGCTCAGCACCGGCCGGAGGTGGCGCAGGACGGCCAGGACGTCGTCGCTGGTCGCGTTCACCACCCTGGTGCCGACGCGACCGAGCTCGTCGAGGTCCTCGAGCATGCTGGTCAGCTGCTCGTGCTGGTCGGCCAGCACCCGGGCCGCCGGTCCCAGGGTGTCGATGGCCTCGGTGAGGGTGTCCCGGCCCTCCTCCAGGGTGGCGGTGAGGTCGTCGACGGCCTCGAGCGCCCGGACGATGTCCTCCTTCTGCTCGTCGAGGCCCCCGACCAACGTGTCGAGGTCCCGCAGCAGCGTCCGCAGCCGATCATGGCGACCGGACATCACGGCGTTGAGCTCCCGGGAGATCGTCTGGATCTGACCGACCCCGCCGCCGGCCAGGAGCATCGACAACGCACCGAGCACCTCCTCGACCTCGGGGTTGCGGCCGGTGGAAGCAAGGTCGATGGAGTCACCATCGCCCAGGCGCCCGGTCGGCTCGTCCTCCGGCGGTGGCTCGAGAGCGACGAACTTCTCCCCCAGCAGGCTGACCTGGCGAATGTCCGCGACGGCGTTCGCCGGCAGCACGACGTCCTCCCGCACATGGAGGAGGAGACGAGCGTTCCAGCCGACGCGGTCGACCTCGGCGACCTCGCCCACGGTCACGTCCCCGACCTTCACCGGCGAGCGCGGCACCACGTTCAGGACGTCGTGGAAGTCCACGGTGACCTTGATGGCCTCGTCGGCCGAGACCTCCCTGCCCGGCAACGGCAGGTCGTGGACACCCTCGAACTCGCAGGCGGTGGCTGTGAAGGCCAGCGTCAGCAGCAGGGCGACGACAGGGCGCAGTCTCATCCGCGCGCACCTCCCAGCAGTCCTCGGAGGTCAGGCGCCGGCGCGTTGATGCCCGGCTGACTGCCCTGGGGAGCCGTCTGGTCCGGCGGCGGCCCGCCGTCGGGGGGGACCTCGCCCTTCGGCAGCCGTTCGATGAGCGCCTCGAAGATCTGGCACGCCAGGTCGGCGGAGGGGATCTCCGCGTTCTGGACCACGGCGCACAGGAAGCCGTCGAAGTCGTCGGCGTTCGGCCCGATCGCCATCCGGCCGCCGATGGAGCCGGTCGGGACGTCGTAGGCGAGGTGCAGGTTGCCGGCGCCGAGAGGGCCCTTCTCGATCGCGGTCGCCAAGGAGTGGCGCTCGGAGTCGATGATGCCGACCACGTCGGCCAGCGCCTCGAGGTCCGCGGAGAGACCGTCGCGGTTGTCCCGGACGAAGGTGCGGACCTCGCCGGTCGCGCTGGCCACCGCGGCCAGCACCGCCTGGAGGTCGTCCCGCTCCTCAGAGAGCTGGGCGGACACCGCGCTGAGGCTGCGGATGAAGGAGCGGACCTGCTCGTCGTTCTCGGCCAGCACCCCGGTGAGCGTGCCCAGCTGGCGCACGGTGGCGAACAGCTCCCCGCTGCCGTCCCCGAAGGTCTCCGCAGCGGCCGCCATCTCCTTGAGGGCGGCGTTGCCCGCACCGCCGTTGTCCTCGAGCGCGGCCCGGCCTGCGACCAGGAACTCGTTGAGGGTGCCGTCCTCGTTCACGCCGTTCGGTCCCAGGGCCTCGGAGAGGTCGACCAGGCTGGCGAAGATCCTGTCCAGCTCGACCGGGACCGCCGTCGACCGCAGGTCGATCTCGGCGCCGTCGGCGAGCACCTCGCCGCCCGTGTAGGCCGGTGTCAGTTGGACGTAGCGGTCGGCCACCAAGGTCGGGGTGATCACCACCGCCTGGGCATCAGCCGGCACGTCGTACGCCGCGTCGTACTCCATCTCCACCCGCACCGAGCCGCCCTGGGGGACCACAGCGGTGACCACCCCGACGCCGACGCCGAGGATCCGCACCTCCGATCCCTCGTAGATGCTGACCGCACGGGAGAAGTCGGCCGACACGGTCTTGGTGTCGCCGGACCCAACGAAGGTGATCACCGATGCTGCAACCAGCAGGACGACGACCAGCGCCGCCACTCCGCGGCGGGTCCCCCACGCTCCCAGGGCTGACAGTCGGCTCATCAGAAGTCACCTCCGGAGGACGGGACGAACTCGCCCGTCGAGAAGCCGAGGAGGTTGACCACGTAGCCGTCGAACCAGGGTCCGGTGCCGACGATGTTGCCGAGGATGTCGGCGTAGGGGCCGAGCCGCGCCACGGTCTCCTTCAGTTCCTTCCGCTTGTCCTGCAAGGTGCCGAGGAGGGTCCGGACCTCGCTCAGGGCAGGGCCGATCTGGTCGCGGTTGTCGGCCGCCAGTCCCTCCAGGTGGACGGCGAGACGGCGCGCGTGGACGAGCAGCCGGCTGATCGCCTCGCGACGGGCCTGCAGCTCGGAGAAGACCAGGTCCCCGCTGCGCATCAGCCGCGCCAGCTCGGTGCTGCGGTCCGCCAGGAGCTCGGTGACCGAGTCTGCCCTGCGCAGCAGCTCCTGCAGCTCTTCGTCGCGCGACGACACCGTGCGCGACAACCGGGCAATGCCGTCGAAGCTGCCCCGGATCTCGCCGCTGGAACCGGTCAGCGTCTGGCCGACCACGTCGAGCGCCTCGGTGAGCTGGTCGGTGTCGATCCCCTCGGTGGTCTCGGTGAGGTCGCCGAGCACCCCGACGATGTCGTAGGCGGACTCGGTCCGCTCGAGCGGGATCACCTCGTCCGAGGCGAGCTGCTGGTCGCCCTCCGGGGTGAGCTCGAGGTACTTCTCCCCGAGCAGGTTGAGCACCTTGACGGCCGCCCGGCTCCGGTCGCCGACCTCGATGCCGTGGTCGACCTCGAAGGTGGCGACGACCCGGTCGCCCTGCACCTCGAGGTCCTGCACCCGGCCCGAGCGGATCCCGGCGACCTGCACCATGTTGCCGACCCGCAACCCGCTGGCGTCGCTGAGCTCGGCCCGGTGGGTCTCGCCCCCGAACCCGGGGAACTGGCTCAGGTTGAAGGTGGCGACGAGCACCACGAGCATCACCGCGAGCGTCACCGCGCCCAGCCGGAGCACCTGTGCGTCGCTGCGATCGCGTCCGCCGGTCATCGCTGACACCTCGGGGCCGTGCTCGAGAGGGCGATGCTGTTCAGCTGACGTTGGAGCTGGGCCACGCCCGGTCCCTTCAGCGCGGGCAGGGTGATCTGGCCCTTCACGTCGCAGAGGTAGTAGTTGTACCAAGACCCGTAGGTGCCGGTGCGGGTCTGGTCCTTGAGCGCCTGCGGCAGTCGCTCGAGGAGCTCGACCAGCACGGCCTCGTTCTTCGGCTGGTTGAGGCGGGTGGCCAGCTCGCGCAGCTCCGCGATGTCACGACGCAACAACGGGCGTCCCTCCTCCAGGAGGTCGGCGAGCACCTGGCTCAGCCCGCCCACGCTGTCGACGGCCTCACCGATGACCTCACGGTCCTGGGCCAGGGAGCCCATCCAGCGATCGAGCTCGACGACCAGGGTGTCGAGCTCGCCGTGGCGGTCATCGACGGTGGTCAGCACCGAGGTCAGGTTGTCGACCACCTGACCGATCAGCTGGTCGCGGTCGGCCAGGTGGGAGGTCAGGGACGCGGTGTTGGCCAGGAGGCTCTCGACCGTGCCGCTCTCCCCTTGCAGCGTGCGCACGATGTTGAGCGACAGCTCGTTGACCTGGGCTGGCTGGAGTGCCTCGAACAACGGCCGGAACCCGCTGAACAGCGCACTCAGGTCCAGTGCGGGCCGGGTGTTCTCGACCGGGATCGTGGCACCCGGCTCGATCTCCTCGGCGTCCGGGGCACCCCGCTCGAGCGCGAGGTAACGGTCACCGACGAGGTTGAGGAAACGGATCTCGGCGCGGCTGGCCTTCGTCAACTGGAGGCCTTCATGGGCCCGGAACGTCACCAGCGCCCGGGAGCCGTCGACGATCTCGACCGAGCGCACGTCGCCGACCTTCACGCCCGCGACCCGGACGTCGTCACCCTTGTCGAGCATGCTGGCAGTGGTGAACTCCGCTTGGTACTCGCTGGTCGAACCGAAGCCGATGTTGCCCATGATCACCACGAGCAGGCCAGTGAAGAACAGGGAGACGACGGTGAAGATGGCGAGCTTCACCGCTGCTGTTGCTGTCGTGCGTCCTCGGCTCACGAGGTCACCTCCGTCCCCCGGAGCAAGGGCCCGTGCAGGAGGGTGGCCAGCGACCCGAAGTCGGTGACCGGTCGACCGGTCCGCTCGGCCAGCAGGGCATTGACCACTCCCTGCTCGGCCCGGGTCCCGGCGTATCCGTTGCCGGGGCCGGTGCTCAGGAGCTGGGCGAGGTCCTCGGGGAGGATCCCGTACGGCGCCTGGCTCTGCCGGGGCGCGGAGTCCTTGTCGCTGCCGTCCTTGATGTCCTCCGGTCCGATCGGGACAGGGGGGTTCGGCAGTCCCGAGCACCACGGGCCCCGCCGGTCGGCGTACTTGGGCTTGTCGTCCTTGGTGTAGGACTCCTTCTGCGAGGCGCCGACCTCCATGGCCTGGCGGATCGTGTCGCCCCGGAAGATCTCTGCGAGCCGGTCGGTGTAGCGGTCCAGCCCGCGGAGCAGGCAGGGGTACTGAGGCGCATAGGTGTCGAGGAGGCGCAGCAGGGGACGCGAGACCTCCCCGAAGGAGATCAGGCCCTCGCGGTTGTCGCGGAGCACCCGCGCCCCGGTGCGCGCGACCCCGCCGACGTCGTCGAAGAAGCGGCCCAGCTCGGCCTGCTGGTCGACGACGGTCGCACCCGTGACGGTGAGACCGTCGAGCGCACGCAGCAGGTCGGGAGTCGCGTCGCGGTAGACGTCGGCGACCTCGGCGAGCAACCGGAGGTCCTCCTGCAGCACCGGCAGGTCCTCGTTGGTGTCCGCCACCACGACGCCGAGGTCCTCCAGCATGCTCCCCAGCCCCTCGCCTCGGCCCTCGAGGGCCCGGGCCAGCTCTCCCAACGTCCTGTTGAGGTCCCCGGGTCGGACCGCGCGCAGGAGCGGGAAGAGGTTGGCGAGGATCCGGTTGAGCTCGACGTTCGTCGTGACCCGGTCCGGACCGATGACCGCACCGTCCTCGATCGGGTCGGCAGTCGAGCCCTGGGGCCGCTGGAGGGCGACGTACTTCTGCCCGAACAGGGTCGTGGGGAGGATCTCCACCGTGGCGTCGGACGGGACCTGGCGCGCCGCCGCGGGTCGCAACCCCAGGGTGATCTCGGCCAGGTCGTCGCGGAACCCGACGGCGCGCACCTGTCCGACCAGCACGCCGTTGACCCGGACATCGCCGAATCGTTGGAGCTGGAGGCCCGCCCGGTCGGCCTGGACGGTCACGAGCGTGACCGGCTCGAAGACCTTCTGATAGATCGCGATCGACAGCCCGATGAGCAACGACATCGACGTCAGCATCACGACGCCAAAGAACGCCAGCCGCCGGTGCTCGCGGGGAGTGTCGTGGATGATGTTCACGAACATCGCGTCACCCCGTGATCCGGACAGTCGTCGTCGAGCCCCAGATGGCGAAGCTGAGAAAGAAGTTCGCCACGACGATCGTCACGATCGAGCTGCGGATCGCCTTGCCGACCGCCATCCCTACGCCGGCGGGTCCGCCCGAGGCGGTGTATCCGTAATAACAGTGGATCAGGATGACCGCTACCGCAAGCACGATGAGCTTCACGAAGGACCAGAGGATGTCGACCGGGGGCAGGAACGCCATGAAGTAGTGGTCGTAGGTGCCGGCCGACTGACCGTAGATGTGGAGCGTGATCAGCCGAGGGGCCAGGTAGGAGGACGCGAGCGCGACGACGTACAGCGGCACGACCGCGATGAAGCCCGCGATCATCCGGGTGGTGACGAGGTAGGGCATCGACGGCACCCCCATGACCTCGAGCGCGTCGACCTCCTCGCTGATGCGCATCGCCCCCAGTCGCGCCGTATAGCCGCACCCGACCGTCGCGGCCAGCGCGATCGCGGCGACCAGCGGCGCGACCTCGCGGGTGTTGAAGAAGGCCGAGATGAATGCGGTGAACTTGCCGACCCCGAGCTGGCTCAGGGACGCGTAGCCCTGGATGCCGACCTCGGTGCCGGCGAAGAAGGCCAGGAAGGCGATCACTCCGGCGGTGCCCGCGATCAGCGTCAGACCGCCGGCGCCGAAGGCCACCTCGGCCAGGGTGTTGGCGATCTCGCGCCGGTAGCGGCGGAGCGCACGAGGGGTCCACGCCAGCGCGCGGGCGTAGAAGAGCAGCTGGTCGCCGTACTCCTCCAGCCGGAGCCGCTGGGCCTTGGCGGCAGAGCCGACCATCTCACCGACACGCTCCCCGAGGCGTGGGGAGCTCCGCGTCGGCGAGGGCGGGGCTTCGCGACGTTGCTCGGGACTGGAGACGGTGGAGGACATCACAACCCCGGAGGGGGCACCACCTGGAAGTAGAGGGCGGTGATGATGGCGTTCACGAAGAACAGCAGCATGAACGCGACGATCACCGTCTCGTTGACCGCCTTGCCGACGCCGAGCGGGCCGCCTCCGGCGTTCAGGCCCTTGAAGGCACCCACGATCGCCGCCAGCCAGCCGAAGATCGCGGCCTTGCCGATCGCGATCCACAGGTCCGGCAGCGTGGCCAGGGCGGTGAAGGAGGCGAAGAACGCGCCCGCGGATCCGTCCTGCACGATGACGGTGAAGAAGTAGCCCCCGAAGATGCCCGCGGAGATCACGATCCCGATGATCATGACGGACACGAAGGTGGTGGCGACCACCCGCGGCGCGACCAGGCGGGCGAGCGGGTCGATGCCCAGGACCTCCATCGCGTCGATCTCCTCGCGGATCTTGCGCGCTCCGAGGTCCGAGCAGATCGCGGAGCCGGCAGCGCCGGCGATGATGAGCGCAGCCGCGATGGGTGCCGCCTCGCGCACGACGGCGAGCACGGCGGTCGCACCGGCGAACGACTGCGCCCCGAGCTGTCCTGTCAGGCTGCCGACCTGCAACGAGATGACCGCGCCGAACGGGATCGAGACCAGGATGGTCGGCAGCAGCGTGACGCTGGTGATGAACCACGCCTGCTCGATGAACTCGCGGGTCTGGAACCGCGTGGTGAAGATCCTGACCGTGACGTCGACGACCATGGCTGTGAGGGCGCCCGGGCCGCGCACCACCGACTGCAGCGACGACGCCATGGAACCTCCCCCCTGCCGATATGCGCCGGAAGGTCCGGTTCGTCCAGCAGTTCGGCAATGCTAGAACGTGTTCTTGGTCACGACAACCCGCAGGTCACGCGGTCAGTCCTCGTCCAGGAGGCCCTCCCGCCCGGCCTGGGCAACGATCTCCCGGACCTGCTCCAGGCTGCCGCAACCCGCGTCGATGGCCGCGTTGCGGGCCGTGGCGAAGTGCTCCCCCAGGCGCGCGCGGACATCGGCGCGGACGTCGTCCCGAGCGGGGTTAAGGATCGACAGCTCCTCCTCGGTAAGGTGGTGGTTGACCGCAGTGGCCAGGGCCTCGACGGCCTCGTCGAACTCCTCGCCCTCGCACTCCTCGAGCTCAAGCACCTCCAGCAGCGCCTCGTGGCCCTCCGCGTGCTCCTCCTCGCCGTGCTCGGCCTCGTGGTCGGAGATGGCGTCCTTGCGCCGCAGGGTCGGGTAGACCTTCTCCTCCTCGGCCCGCGCGTGGGCGACATGGAGCTCAGAGAACGCTCGGCGGACCGCGTCCCGGTCAGCACTGGCGTCGCGCAGCTGGCGCAGCAGGTCCTCGAAGAGGCGGTGGTCGGCGAGGATCAGCTCGACGACGTCACCGGAGACGGGACGGCCGAGGTCGATCGGGGTGCGGGGCGCAGGAGCAGTCATGCCGCGCTTCCTACCCCCGTCGGACCGCCGCCATGCCGCGTCCGGCGTACCTCACCTCTCGTCGTCGCCCTGCTCCAGGGCATCGCCGAAGACGCGGCCGGCGTGGGCCTTCTCGTCCGGGTGGTTCCTCGTCCGCCAGAGGCTGGCCACGGTGGTGATGATGAGAACCGTGATGATGAAGGTGAGGGAGATGGCGGTCGGGACGTGCGGCACGGCCTCGGTGACGTCCTCGTGGAGGAAGGTCATGATCAGCTTGATGCCGATGAAGCCGAGGATCACCGACAGCCCCAGCGACAGGTAGACCAGCTTGTCGAGCAGTCCGTGGATGAGGAAGTACAGGGCCCGGAGGCCGAGCAGCGCGAAGGCGTTGGTCGCGAACACGATGAACGGGTCGCGGGTGATCCCGAACACCGCCGGGATGGAGTCGAGCGCGAAGAGCAGGTCCGTGCCGGCGATCGCGATGAAGACGATGAACAGCGGGGTGACCAGACGCTTGCCGTCGACCTTGATCATCAGCCGGGTGCCCTGGTAGTCCTCCGTCGCCGGGAAGACCTTCTGGACCCACCGGACGATCGGGTTGTCGCCGTCCGGGTCCTCGTTACGGTGCCGCGCCAGCTGGATCGCGGTGTAGATCAGAAAGAGCCCGAAGATCACGAACATCCAGGAGAACAGCGCGAGGACGGTGGCGCCGACGACGATGAAGATCGCGCGGAGCACCAGCGCCGCGGCGATGCCGAAGAGCAGGACCCGTTGTTGGAGCACGTCGGGCACCGAGAACTTCGACATGATGATGAGGAAGACGAAGAGGTTGTCGACCGAGAGGCTCTTCTCCACGATGTAGCCGGCGAAGTACTCGGTGCCGGCCTGGCCGCCCTGCGCCGAGAGCAGCACGAGCCCGAAGACGATCGCGACCACGATGTAGAAGACCGACCAGATCGACGCCTCCTTCATCCCGACGTGGTGGGGGCGACGCGCTGCGACGACGAAGTCGAGGACCAGGAGACCGATCACCAGACCGACGGTGCCGGCCCACCAGGCCAACGACGACGACTCAGCCACAGGTGCTCCTCGGGGTGGTGGGGCACAGGGTCACGGCACGGTCCTCTCCGGTGGGGCGAGCGCGCGCACGCGTCGCTGGGGCAACCGGAGGTCTCTTCCACTCGACGTGCGAGCCGGCGCACCGGTCCGGGCGTCCGGACGTGATGACGATGCCACCGCGGGGGAATACTCCCCTCCACTGCCGGCCATCATTCCAGACCGGTCAACGCTGCCCGCTCATCGCGTCGCCTCCATCATCTGCCGCAGCTCCTTCTTCAGGTCGCCGATCTCGTCGCGGAGCCGCGCGGCCAGCTCGAACTGCAGCTCGGCTGCAGCGGCCTTCATCTGCTCGGTGAGGGTCTGGACCAGGGCCGCCAGCTCGGCGGCCGGCATGCCGCCACCCTGGGCGGCCGCGGTCGCGTCGCGCCCGAGCGCGGGTACCGGCGCAAGCGCCTTGGCGCCCCGAGGGTCGGCCTTCTGCCAAGTCTCCAACAGCTCCTGGGTGCTCTCCTCCTCGCGGGCGAGCATCTCGGTGATGTCGGCGATCTTCTTGCGCAGCGGCTGCGGATCGAGGCCACGCTCGGTGTTGTAGGCCACCTGCTTGGTGCGACGACGGTTGGTCTCGTCGATCGCCGACTCCATCGACCGCGTGATCTTGTCGGCGTACATGTGCACCTGGCCCGACACGTTGCGGGCCGCGCGGCCAATCGTCTGGATCAGCGACTTGTCCGAGCGCAGGAAGCCCTCCTTGTCGGCGTCCAGGATCGCCACCAGGGAGACCTCGGGGAGGTCGAGGCCCTCCCGCAGCAGGTTGATGCCGACCAGCACGTCGTACTCCCCCAGGCGCAGCTCGCGCAGCAGCTCGATGCGGCGCAGGGTGTCGACCTCGCTGTGCAGGTAGCGGGTGCGGATCCCGGCCTCGAGCAGGTAGTCGGTGAGGTCCTCGGACATCTTCTTGGTCAGCGTGGTGACCAGCACCCGCTCGTTGCGGTCCGTGCGCTCGCGGATCTCGTGGATGAGGTCGTCGATCTGGCCCTTCGTGGGCTTGACGATGACCTCGGGGTCGATGAGGCCGGTGGGCCGGATGATCTGCTCGACGGCGTTCTCCGCGCCCCCCGTCTTGGCCAGCTCGTAGTTCCCCGGGGTGGCCGAGAGGTAGATCGTCTGGCCAATCCGCTCGAGGAACTCCTCCCAGCGCAGCGGCCGGTTGTCCATCGCCGACGGCAGCCGGAAGCCATGGTCGACGAGGTTCCGCTTGCGGGACATGTCCCCCTCATACATCCCGCCGATCTGCGGCACGGCGACGTGCGACTCGTCGACGACGAGGAGGAAGTCCTCGGGGAAGTAGTCGAGCAGCGTGTTCGGAGCACTCCCCCGGCTGCGTCCGTCCATGTGCATCGAGTAGTTCTCGATGCCCGAGCACGAGCCGACCTGGCGCATCATCTCGACGTCGTACGTCGTGCGCATCCGCAGCCGCTGGGCCTCGAGCATCTTGCCCTGCCTCTCGAACAGCGCGAGCTGCTCGGCCAGCTCGGCCTCGATGCCGGCGATCGCCCGCTCCATTCGCGCCGGGCCGGCGACGTAGTGGGTGGCCGGGAAGATGTAGAGCTCCTGGTCCTCGGTGAGCACCTCACCCGTGACCGGGTGGAGGGTCATCATCCGCTCGATCTCGTCGCCGAAGAACTCGATCCGGATCGCCAGCTCCTCGTAGACCGGGAAGATCTCGAGGGTGTCGCCGCGCACCCGGAAGGTGCCGCGGGTGAACGCGAGGTCGTTGCGGGTGTACTGGATCTCGACCAGACGCCGGAGGATCGCGTCGCGCTCCATCGAGTCGTCCCCGACGCGCAGTCGCAGCATCCGGTCGACGTACTCCTGGGGCGTGCCGAGGCCGTAGATGCAGGAGACGGTGGAGACCACGATGACGTCGCGCCGGGTCAGCAGCGAGTTCGTCGCGGAGTGCCGCAGCCGCTCGACCTCCTCGTTGATCGAGGAGTCCTTCTCGATGTAGGTGTCGGTCTGGGGGACGTAGGCCTCAGGCTGGTAGTAGTCGTAGTAGGAGACGAAGTACTCGACCGCGTTGTCGGGGAAGAAGTGCCGCAGTTCGTTGGCGAACTGCGCCGCCAGCGTCTTGTTGGGCTGCATCACCAGGATCGGGCGCTGCACCTTCTCCGCGACCCACGCGACCGTCGCGGTCTTGCCGGTGCCGGTGGCACCGAGGAGCACGATGTCCTGCACGCCGTCGTTGATCCGGCGCTCGATCTCGGCGATCGCCGCCGGTTGGTCCCCGGCAGGGTCGAAGTCGGAGACGACCTTGAAGGGCGCGACCTTGCGCTCGAGGTCGGTGACGGGTCTCATGCCCGCCACCCTACGAGCGGGCAACGACACCGGGTGGTGACGGCTGGGTCACCCCGCGGGCTCAGCCCTCGGAACGGACCAGCACCAGGGCGCTGCCGTCGGCCGCGGTGACCGTGAGCCGCCCGTCCTGGATCCGCCACCCGCCGCCCCGCGCGCCGACCCGGGCGACCGCGCGCGTCTCCTCCCGGCGGTCGGACGTGCACGGGATGCTGTCGTAGACACCTGCCCGGGACACGGTGAGGGTCCCCGCGGCCCCGCCGCTCCCGCCCTCGCTGGTCCAGCGGCCCGCCCACGGCGAGCACGCCCGCACCTCCAGGCGTCCCCCGGCGCGGAAGCGGAATCTGGTCTCCCCCGACCCGCTCGACACCGCGGCGTCCGGACCACCGCCCGTCACCACCGACTCGACCACCCAGGCGCCGCCGGTCAGCGGCGCCTGGGGCTCGGTACCGGCTGCACGGAACTCCAGGCGCACGGACGGGCCGGTGAGCACCAGCCCCGGGTCCCGGACCTCCGCTGCTTCGGTGCGGGCGAGCGCGTCGAGGTAGCGCCGCTCCAGCGTCATCACGGCCGGGGGCATGCATCCCATCTCCGTCACGGCCGCCGACCCGACGAGCGGACCGTCGGCGCCGCCAGCGAGCGAACCGCGGTAGCCGTTGCAGGCCGCCGTTCCCGAGACCGCTTCCTCACCGACCTCGAGCGTGACCGGATGGCTCTCGAGCAGCGGCAGCGCCCCGGCCGAGTCCTCCCCGGCGGTCAGCACCCAGCTGCCGACGGGGATCCGGGCATCACCCGAAGGCTGGCCGGTGCCCGACGAACCGGTGGTGCCGCAGCCCGCGAGGACGAGGAGCAGACTGACACAGAGGGTGCGACGAAAGGGACCCGGTGGCATGACGAGCATGATCCTCCGACGCAGCGCTGGTCGGTTCGGTTCCCCCCTCCTGCAAGGATGTCTCCGTGGCCCCACGCTCCGAACCCCGCTACCCCGCCTGGTTCGTGGCGCTCCGTGCGGCCATGCCGGTCTGGCCCGTGGCGAAACGGACGCTGCTCACGGCCGTCGGGCTCCAGCTGTTACTCGCAATCAGCCTCACGCTGGTGGACTTCTACCGGCGGCGCGGCAAGAAGCCGGCCAAGTTCGTCACCCCTGCGCCCATCGAGGTGCCGATCGGGTCCGGGACCATCACGACGTACACCTTCGGGCAGGACCTGTACGACGACATGCTCGCCGCGATCGAGGGTGCACGGCACCGGATCCTCTTCGAGACCTACATCTGGAAGGGCGACGCGGTCGGTGAGCGGTTCAAGGCCGCCCTCACCGCGGCCGCGGAGCGCGGTGTGGACGTCTTCGTCATCTACGACGGCTTCGCCAACCTCGTCGTGGCACGCCGGTTCAAGCGCTTCTCCCCCGCTCTGCGGGTCCTGGAGTTCCCGATCTACAACGCGGGCCTGCGGTTCTTCGACCTGCGCCGCTACGGCCGCGACCACCGCAAGATCCTGGTCGTCGACGACGAGGTCGGCTTCGTGGGCGGCTACAACATCGGCGAGGCGTACGCCACCGAGTGGCGTGACACCCACTGCCGGATCACCGGCCCCGGCGTGTTCGACCTGTCGAGGACCTTCGCCGACTTCTGGAACCTGCACCGCCGCAGCCGGGGGCGCCGTACCGGGCGCTCCGACCGGCCGCTGCTGCTAGAGACCGCCGCCGACTGGGAGCCGCGGATCCGCGTGCACCGCAACGTCCCGCGGATGTGGATGTTCCCCATCCGAGCGATGTACCTCGAGGCGATCAACCGCGCCCAGCACCGCGTCTGGCTCACCCACGCCTACTTCATCCCCGACCAGGACTTCGTCGACAGCCTGGCCGCCGCCGCGCTGCGCGGTGTGGACGTGCGCGTGCTCATCCCCGCGACCTCCAACCACGTGGTCGCCGACTGGATCTCGCGCGGCTACTTCTCGCAGATGCTCGAGGCCGGGATCCGGGTCTTCCGCTTCCAGGGCGCGATGGTGCACGCCAAGACGGCGACGATCGACGGGCGCTGGTCGACGGTCGGAACCGCCAACGTCGACCGGATGAGCATGACCGGCAACTACGAGGTGAACATCGAGGTCATCGACGACGGGATGGCCGCCACGATGGAGGCCATCTTCGACACCGACCTCGCCCAGTGCGTCGAGCTCGAGGCGCGGCACTGGTCCGCGCGCGGCGTGCACCGCCGGTTCACCGAGGCCGTGCTCGCGCCCCTCCGTCCGCTGCTCTGAGGGGACGGCGCTCAGGAGCCGGGCAGGTGCCGACGTGGCGCCATCCGCGGACCGCGGCGTGGTCGGTAGGCACCCATGAGCTCGACGAGGCGCTGCACGCGGTAGCGGTGCGGCCGGTAGACCTCCAGCTCCTCGACCATCCGGTCGTCGTCGAACGGCTCCCCCACCAGCGTCCAGCCGACGTTGGCCGCCACGTGGTAGTCGCCGACGCTCAGCGCGTCGGCGTCGCCGTGGGCGCGATAGCGCACCTCTGCCGAGGTCCACACCCCGATGCCGGGAACCGAGCGGAGCTTGCGGTCCGCGAGCTCCCTGGGGTCGCCCACCGTGCGCTCGAGGGCGGCGGCCCGTCCGCAGGCGTGCACCACCGTCCGGGACCGGGCCGGGTCCACGGGCATCCGCAGCCACTCCCACGAGGGCACCCGCCGGACCGTTTCGGGTGCGGGCGCCACCCAGAGATCCCGGTCGGCGCCCGGCCCCGGTGCGGGCTCGCCGTACCGCCGGACCAGGCGCCGAAACCCGGCGAACGCCTCCTGACCGGTGACCTTCTGCTCGATGATCGCCGGGACGAGGGCGTCCATGACCAGCCCGGAGGCGCCGACCCGCCAGTGGGGGTGATGACGCAGCGCCTGGATGACGAAGTCGTGGTGGGGCCGGAACGCGGCTGCGTCGTCCTCCTCGCCGAGCATCGTCGGGAGCCGGTCGAGCACCCACTCCGCGCCGTCCCCCCAGGCGGTGGCGTCGACCCCGCCGTCCACAGCCCTGGACGCCAGGTGGAGGGTCACGGCCCCCTCAGGGGTGCGCAGCCCGCGCCAGTGGTCACCGCCGACCCCGATCCGGTACGTCGGGTCCCCCGGGCCGCGACGCGACGTCCCGAGGATCGCCCCGAGCGGCACCGGCCGGCCGGGTGACCAGGTGCGGGAGCGCGACGTCACCGCGCCAGCCTACGAGCGGTGATGATGGGGACGTGCAGCTCTCCCGCATCGTCGCGACCTCCTCCGCCGTGGCCGCCACCCGGTCGCGCACGCAGAAGACCGCACTCCTCGCGGACCTGCTCCGCGACACCGAGCCCACCGACGTCGGCGTCGTCGCCTCCTACCTCGCCGGGGTGCTGCGGCAGCGCCGCACCGGCCTGGGCTGGCGCACGGTCGCCGAGGTGGCTGCGCCACAGGCCGAGGACGCGACGCTGACCGCCGCCGAGGTCGATGACGCGTTCGCCGCGCTGCAAGCCCTCGCCGGGCCGGGGTCCCAGCAGTCTCGGCGCGAGGGCTGGGCCGCGCTCCTGGCCCGGGCGACCGAGCCCGAGCAGGCCTGGCTCCGGGCGATGGCCGTCGGTGAGGTCCGCCAGGGCGCCCTCGACGCGCTCCTGCTTGAGGCCGTGGCGCAGGCCACGACCATCCCGCTCGGCACCGTGCGCCGCGCTGCGATGCTCACCGGGTCGTCCGTGGACACCATCGAGGCCGCGGTCGCCGGAGGCGCGGCCGCCCTGGAGGCCGTGCGTCTCGAGGTGGGGCGGCCGGTGCGGCCGATGCTCGCCGCAAGCGCGAGCGACCTGCCCGACGGCCTGGACCAGCTCGCCCGGCAGGGGGCGACGCCGTACGCGGTGGACGCCAAGCTCGACGGCATCCGGGTCCAGGTGCACCGCGACGGCGACCTCGTTCGGGTCTTCACCCGTTCCCTCGACGACATCACCGCGCGGGTGGCAGGGCTTGTCGAGGCTGTCCGTGCGCTGTCGGCCGAGCGCCTGGTCCTCGACGGCGAGGCGCTGCTCACCGGCCCCGACGGCCGGCCACGTCCCTTCCAGGAGACCGCCTCGCGCTCCTCGACGCGGGCCGGGACCCCCGAAGCCGGCGCCGACCTGGTCCCCGCCTTCTTCGACGTGCTCCACCTGGACGGACGCGACCTGCTCGACGAGCCAGCGATCACCCGCTGGGCGGTCCTGGACACCCTCGTGCCGCCCCACCTGCGGGTCGACCGCCTCGTGACCGACGATCCGGCCGGCGCCCAGGCCTTCGCCGACGACGTGCTGGCCGCGGGGCACGAGGGCGTCGTCCTGAAGAACCCGTCGACGCCGTACGAGGCCGGGCGGCGCGGCGCGGGGTGGATCAAGGTCAAGCCGCGCCACACCCTCGACCTCGTCGTGCTCGCCGTCGAGTGGGGCAGCGGCCGCCGACAGGGACTACTCTCCAACATCCACCTCGGCGCGCGCGACGCCGACGGCAGCCCGGTGATGCTCGGCAAGACCTTCAAGGGGCTGACCGACGCCGTCCTCGCCTGGCAGACCGAACGGTTCCTCGAGCTCGAGACGCACCGCGAGGGCCACGTGGTGCATGTCCGTCCCGAGCAGGTGGTCGAGGTGGCCTTCGACGGCGTCCAGCGCTCGACCCGCTACCCCGGCGGGGTCGCGCTCCGCTTCGCGCGCGTCGTGCGCTACCGAGAGGACAAGGCGGCGGCCGAGGTCGACACGATCGACACCGTGCGCGCGCACCTGGGCCCGCCCGAGAAATGACACGCCACGCACCTCGATCGGGGCCGAGGAGGTGCGTGGCGTGACAGATTCCCGGCGTACCGGGCGGGGGCTTACTTCTCCAGGATCGCGGTGACGCCCTGGCCGCCGGCGGCGCAGACCGAGATCACGCCGCGGCCCGAGCCTTTCTGGTCCAGCAGCTTCGCCAGGTTCGCCAGGATCCGGCCGCCGGTCGCGGCGAACGGGTGCCCGGCCGCGAGCGAGGAGCCGTAGACGTTGAGCTTGTCGCGGTCGATCGCACCCAGCGGCTCGTCGAGGCCGAGGCGCTCCTTGCAGAAGATCGGGTCCTCCCACGCCTTGAGCGTGGAGAGCACCTGCGAGGCGAACGCCTCGTGGATCTCGTAGAAGTCGAAGTCCTGGAACGACAGGCCCTCGCGGGCGAGCATCCGCGGCATCGCGTACGCCGGGGCCATCAGCAGGCCCTCGCCGCCGTGCACGTAGTCGACCGCGGCGGTCTCGTAGGCGGTGAAGTACGCCAGGACGGGCAGGCCCTGCTCCTTGGCCCACTCCTCGGAAGCGAGCAGCACCGTCGAGGCACCGTCGGTGAGGGGGGTGGAGTTGGCGGCCGTCATCGTGGCCGCCTCGCCCTTGCCGAAGACCGGCTTGAGGGAGCCGAGCTTCTCCATCGACGACTCGGCGCGCATGTTCTGGTCGCGCTCGAGGCCGTGGAACGGCGTGACCAGGTCGTCCTGCCAGCCGGCCTCGTAGGAGGCGGCGAGGTTGTGGTGCGAGCGGACCGCGAGAGCGTCCTGGTCCTCGCGCGTGACCTGCCACTCGAGCGCGGTCAGCGCGGCGTGCTCGCCCATCGACAGCCGGGTGCGCGGCTCGCTGTTCTGCGGGATCGAGGGCACCAGGTGGCCGGGGCGGACCTTCGCGAGCGCCGCGAGCCGACCCTGGGTGGACTTGGCCCGGTTCGCCTCGAGGAGGATCTTGCGCAGCTTCTCGTTCAGCGCGATCGGCGCGTCGGAGGTGGTGTCCGTGCCGCCAGCGATACCGACCTCGATCTGGCCGAGAGCGATCTTGTTGGCGACGAGCATCGCGGCCTGCAGGCCGGTGCCGCAGGCCTGCTGGACGTCGTACGCCGGGGTCTCGGGCGCGAGCTTGGAGCCGAGCACGGCCTCGCGGGTGAGGTTGAAGTCGCGGCTGTGCTTGAGCACGGCGCCTGCGGCGACCTCGCCCAGTCGCTGGCCCTCCAGGCCGAACCGGGTGACCAGGCCGTCGATGGCGGCGGTCAGCATGTCCTGGTTCGAGGCGTTCGCGTAGACGGTGTTCGACCGCGCGAAGGGGATGCGGTTGCCGCCGACGACGGCGACGCGACGGGTCTTCTCCTGCATGGGTGCTCCTGGCGCGCTCGGGTACGGGGACAGTGCGGGTCCATCGTGCGTGACGCGCGCCCGGAATGGGAACGGACTGAGGGGCACGTCACGAAATGTGGACTCAAAGTTACACGCCTAGTTACATTCGCACTCGCGGCATCCCCGGCACCCCGGGGTCCCGCGCGATCTCCCACCCGACTCCCACCCCGTCCAGGAGTGACCACGCGATGAGCGACCGCTACCAGTTCTTCACCCAGACCCCCATCGGCCGGCTGCTGGTCAAGAACCTCGGCCTGCCCGACCCGGTGGTCCTCGAGCGTTGGGAGCCCGGGGCACCTCTGGTCGACGGCACCGTCCTCGTCGGCGGCGCCGGGCGGCTCGGCGAGAGCGTCGTCGGCCAGCTCGACGACCTCGGCATCGCCAGCACCCGCACCCAGGAGGACGGCGAGAAGTACAAGGGCCTCGTCTTCGACGCGACCGGCATCTCCTCCTCCGCCGACCTCGTGCAGCTCCAGGAGTTCTTCACCCCGGTGATGCGCAGCCTCACCAGTTGCGCCCGGGTGGTCGTGCTCGGGACGCCCCCCGAGCTGGTCGAGAACGCCGAGCAGCGCGTCGCGCAGCGTGCGCTCGAGGGCTTCACCCGCTCGCTCGGCAAGGAGATCGGCCGCGGGTCGACCGTGCAGGTCGTCTACGTCGCCGAGGGCGCCGAGGCCTCGCTCGCCTCCACGCTCGGCTTCTTCCTCTCCCCCAAGTCCGCCTACGTCTCCGGCCAGGTCGTCCGGGTCGGGGCCACCGGCAGCACCGACGCCGTGGCGATCGCCGACGTCGAGAAGCCCCTGGCCGGCAAGGTCGCCCTCGTCACCGGCGCGAGCCGGGGCATCGGGGAGCAGATCGCCCGCGTCCTCCACCGCGACGGTGCCACCGTGCTCGGTGTCGACGTCCCACAGGCGGCCAGCGAACTGCAGGCGGTCATGGGCGAGATCGACGGTGACCACCTCACCCTCGACATCACCGCCAAGGACGCGCCCCAGCGGATCGCCCGCCACGTGAAGACCCACCACGGTGGCGTCGACATCGTCGTCCACAACGCCGGCATCACCCGCGACAAGAAGCTCGCCAACATGCCCGAGGACCGGTGGAGCTCGACCATCGCGGTCAACCTCACCGCACCCGAGCAGATCACCAGAGAGCTGCTCGAGCAGGGCCTCGTCAACGCCAACGGTCGGATCGTGGGCGTCTCCTCGATCGCCGGCATCGCCGGCAACCTGGGTCAGACCAACTACGCCGCGTCGAAGGCCGGCGTGATCGGGCTCGTCGACGCGATCGCCCCGACCCTCACCGACGGCATCACCATCAATGCTGTCGCCCCGGGCTTCATCGAGACCAAGATGACCGCTGCCGTCCCCCTGATGACCCGCGAGGTCGGGCGCCGGCTGAACTCCATGTCGCAGGGCGGCCTCCCCGTCGACGTGGCCGAGACGATCGCCTGGTACTCCAGCCCCGGTTCCACCGCCGTCAACGGCAACGTCGTCCGCGTCTGCGGCCAGATGATGCTGGGGGCCTGAGATGACCGAGGTCCGTGAGCTGACGGGGCCGCCTGCGACCGTGCCGATGATGGTGCGGGCGGCGCTGCCCGCCGTACCCCTGGTCGGGAGCCTGCCGGGCATCCGCCGCAGCGGCGACTCCCTGCCCGACGTGAAGCTGGTGCGCCACGACGTTGCGCTGGAGCGTGACCACGTGGAGGCCTACTCCGAGGTCTGCGGCTTCCGGCTGCGCGACGAGCTGCCGTTGACCTACCCGCACATGCTCGCCTTCGGGCTGCACATGGCGCTGATGACCGACCCGGCGTTCCCCTACCCGGCCATCGGCACGGTGCACCTGGAGAACTCCATCACCCAGCACCGGCCGATCACCGCCGACGAGCGGCTACAGGTGAGCGTGCACGCCGAGGGCCTGCGCCCGCACCCCAAGGGCCGGCTCTTCGACATCCTCACCGAGGTGCACTCCGGCGGCGAGCTGGTGTGGGAGGAGACCACGACCCTGCTGCGACGGGGCAAAGGCCAGGAGGACGCCGCTGCCTCTCCCCTGGCCGACCTCGAGGTCGTGCCCGGCTCCGGCACCACCTGGCACCTGCCCGGCGACCTCGGACGGCGGTACGCCGGCGTCTCGGGCGACCACAACCCGATCCACCTCTACCCGCTCACCGCGAAGGCCTTCGGGTTCCCCCGCCAGATCGCCCACGGCATGTGGACCAAGGCGCGCTCGGTGGCGGCCCTGGAGGGGCGCCTGCCCGATGCGGTGCGCGTCGACGTCGCCTTCAAGAAGCCGGTCGTGCTACCCGCCACGGTGGCCTTCGGATCCCGGCCCGTCGACCCCGACGCGGACGGCCAGAAGGACTACGAGTTCGCGCTGACCAAGCCGCGTAGCGGTGCCCCGCACCTGGTGGGGCGCACGACCGCGCTCAGCTGACCGGACGGATCAGGCCCTCCTGGGCGACGCTGGCCACCAGCGTTCCGTCCTGGGTGAAGATCCGCCCGATCGCGAGCCCGCGGGCCCCGCCGGCGAACGGCGAGACCTGGTCGTAGAGCCACCACTCGTCCGCGCGGAACGGCCGGTGGAACCAGACCGTGTGGTCCAGCGACGCCGGCATCACGCTCCCGTCCATCGGGCTGCGTCCGTGCGCGACGAGCGTGGCCCCGATCAGGGTCATGTCGCTGGCGTACGTGAAGGCGGCCACGTGGTGCAGGCGCTCGTCGGGCAGCCTGCCGTCGACCCGCATCCACAACCGAGCGCGGGAGGGATGCCCGTCGTCCGGGAGGTCACCGCCGGGGCCACTGCGGCCGGCGTGCCGGACGTCGAGCGCGGCCCACTCACGCTCCCACTCCTCCGAGCGCTCCCCCGTCCGTTCCGCGACGACCTCGGCGAGGCTCGGGCAGTCGTCCGGGCCAGGGACCTCCGGCATCGGGTCCTGGTGCTCGAGACCGCTCTCGGGACGCTGGAAGCCGAGGGTCTGGTAGTAGATCGGCTTGCCGTGCTGACGGGCCATCACCCGTCGGGTGGCGAAGCTGCGGCCCTCGCGGATCCGCTCCACGTCGTAGACGATCGGCACCGTCGGGTCGCCCGGGCGCAGGAAGTACGAGTGCAGCGAGTGCACCTCGTAGGCGGGATCCACCGTGTGGTGGGCGGCCACGAGGGCGTGGGCGGCGACCTGTCCGCCGAAGACCCGCTGCACGAGCGTGTCGGGCTGGTGGCCACGGAACAGGTCGACCTCGATGCGCTCGAGGTCGAGGAGCTCGACGAGCTCCTGCACGGAACGAGGCATCTCAGTCCTCCCGGTCGGGGCCGTCGAGGCCGGCCAGGAAACGCTCGAACTCCGCACCCAGCTCGTCGCCGCTGGGCAGGTCGCGCGGCTCGGCGAGCAGGCTCGGCGCCTCGTCGGCCGCGGCGCGGTGGAATGCGTCGTACTGCTGCTCGAGGCCGCGCACGACCTCCCGGACGTCCGCCGACTCCTCGATCTGGGCGCTGATCTCCACCATCTTCTCCTCGCCCAGCACCCGGAGACCCTCGAGGTCCCAGACCAGGTCGGTGACGACGGAGACCTGCTCCAGCAGGGTCGCCGCGGCGCGCGGGTAGTCGAACTGGGCCACGTAGTGCGGGATGTGGGCGACGAAGCCGCAGGCATCCTGGTCCGCCTCGCCGAGCCTGATCTCCAGCAACGCCTGCGCGCTGCTCGGCACCCGGATGTCTCCGGTCCAGACGTTCTCCTGCACGAGCAGGTCGGGCCTGGTCGCGTGGTTGGTCAGCTTCACCGGACGGGTGTGGGGCACAGCCATCGGCACGGACCCGAGCGCCACGGTCATCCGCACGTCGAAGCGCTCGACGAGGTGGAGCACCGCACGGCAGAACGCCTCCCAGTGCGTGTCCGGCTCCGGGCCGTGCAGCAGCAGGTAGGGCACGTCGGCGTCGTCGTGCTGCAGCCGCACGACCAGCCGGGGCGCCTCGTAGCCCTCGTAGTGGTTCTCGGCGAAGGTCATCGGGGGGCGGCGGGCCCGGTAGTCGTAGAACTCGTCGATGTCGAAGCTGGCCACGACCCGGCCAGGCTGCTCACCCAGGAGCGACCCAGCGGCGAGGGACCCGGCGTGGCCGGCGTCGAGGAACCCATCGAGCGCGTGCACCAGGACCGGGCGGACGCCCTCGAGCTCGGGGACGTCGTCGACGACGTGCACGAAGCGGGGCGGGGTGGTCACGGTGGACTCCTGGGGGTGGGGTGGTGCAGGGGGAGAAAGGGCGTGCGGGGTTCAGCTGCCGGGCTGGGCCGGTGCGCCCTGCGGGGCCTCCTGACCATCGGCTGCGGTGACGTCCTCGACGATCCCGAGGGCGATCGCCTGCGGGGTCAACCCGATCCGCTCGAGGATGGCTGCACGCTTGGCGTGGCCCAGGAACTCCTGCGGGACGCCGTGCAGGCGCACCGGGGTGGTGACGCCCTCGGCGTTGAGCAGCTGGAGCAGTGCCGAACCGCACCCGCCGACGACGCCGTTGTCCTCCAGGCAGACCACCCGGCGGTGCTCGCGAGCCAGGGCGGCGATCGCCGGGTCGAACGGCTTGACCCAGCGTGGGTCCACCACGGTGGCGCCGATGCCCTGCGCGGCGAGCCGCTCGGCGACCTCCACGGCGGTGGTCGCCATCGACCCGATGCCGACGAGGAGGACGTCCTTGGCCCCGGTGCGGACCAGCACGTCGAGGCCGCCCACGGTGCTCACCGGCTCGAGGTCAGCGGCCGGCGGGCCCTTGGGGAAGCGCACCACGGTGGGTGCGTCGTCGACCGCGACCGCCTCGCGCAGCAGCTCGCGCAGCCGGGTTGCGTCGCGGGGCGCCGCCAGCCGAAGCCCGGGCACGACCTGCAGCAGGGACATGTCCCACATGCCGTTGTGGCTCGCACCGTCGTCGCCGGTGACACCAGCGCGGTCGAGCACGAACGTGACGCCGCACTTGTGCAGCGCGACGTCCATCAGGACCTGGTCG
>JAUYLL010000081.1 GCA_030698375.1 Nocardioides sp.
CGCCGCGCGAGCGACCGCGCGCACCGCCACCGCCACCGCCACCGCCGGAGCGCTGGCCGCCCGAGGACTGGCCGCCCTGGCCGCCGGCCGGGCGTGCGCCGACGTACCCACCGGGGACGAGGGTGCGCTCGCCCGGGGCGAGCTCGGCAAGGACCGGGTGGGTGGAGCCCTTGATCTCGGTCGTGGTCGCGCTGATGCCGGCCGCGCGGGTCATCGAGCGCACGTCACGGACCTGGTCGGGGGTGACCAGGGTGATGACCGTGCCCCGGGCACCGGCACGCGCCGTACGCCCCGAGCGGTGCAGGTAGGCCTTGTGCTCGGTCGGCGGGTCGGCGTGTACGACGAGCTGCACGTCGTCGACGTGGATCCCGCGGGCGGCGACATCGGTGGCCACCAGCGTCTGGACCGCACCGGAGTGGAAGGCCTCCATGGTGCGGACGCGCGCGTTCTGGCTGAGGTTGCCGTGCAGCTCGACCGCGGGGACGCCGCGGCTGTTGAGCTGGCGGGCGAGGGCCTTCGCGCCGTGCTTGGTGCGGGTGAAGACGACGGTGCGACCGGGGGCGCTGGTCAGGTCGACCAGCACGGGGACGCGCTGCTCGCGGTCCACGCGGAGCAGGTGGTGGTCCATGGTCGAGACCGGCGACTGCGCGGAGTCGGCTTCGTGGGTGACCGGCGAGCTGAGGAACTGCTTGACCACCTGGTCGACGGCGTTGTCGAGGGTGGCGGAGAACAGCAGCCGCTGGCTCTTCGCCGGCGTGCCCTTGAGGAGCCGGCGCACGGCGGGCAGGAACCCCATGTCGGCCATGTGGTCGGCCTCGTCCAGCACGGTCACCTCGATCTGGTCGAGGCGGCAGTGGCCCTGACCGATGAGGTCCTCGAGCCGACCGGGGCAGGCGAGGACGATGTCCACGCCGGCCCGCAGGCCCTTGACCTGGGGGTTCTGGCCCACGCCGCCGAAGATCGTCTGGGTGCTCAGGCCGGCGCTGCGGGCCAGCGGCTTGAGCGACTCCTCGATCTGGCCGACGAGCTCGCGGGTCGGGGCGAGGATCAGGGCCCGAGGGGAACCGGGGCGCGCGGTACGACGCTCAGCGTCCAGGCGGGCCACCAGCGGGAGGAGGAACGCGAAGGTCTTGCCAGAGCCGGTGCGGCCCCGACCGAGGACGTCGCGACCGGCCAGGGAGTCCGGCAGGGTCGCGGCCTGGATGGGCGTGGGAGTGGTGATGCCCTGGTCGGCCAGCAGCTTCGCGAGCGCAGCGGGCACGCCGAGGTCGGCGAACGTGGCGGTGGGGGCAGGGGCAGGTGAAGCAGGCACGAGCGGTGACTCCGATGATCGGGTGATGTCCCACGCTCAGTCGGACTCCCCGGCGGACCGGGGGGAGGACTCACACGGAGCGGATGAAGCGCTGCGACGTGCGGACAGATCGGGCGGGACGCAACGAGCTGTGTCTCCACCCTAGTGCACCGGACGCGCTGCGCCTGCCTCCGCCCCGCGTGAGCCTCGACTCACCTGAGGGTCAGGAGTCGTCGCCGCGCGGAGGCAGCTTGCCGCCGGGTGCGGCGTCCTGCGCGGCCGTCTTCTCGGCGGCCTCCTGCTTCGCGGCGTCCTGGGCGACGGTGTGCTTCTCGGCCAGCGCGGCCGGGCTGGGGTCGACCGGCAGCTCCTCGACCGGCGTCGGCGGGACCATCGTCTCCGCTACCTGGGGTGCCTCGACAGGCGCGGACTTCTTTGCCGCGGCGCTCTTCTTCGCCGGAGCCTTCTTGGCGGGCGCCTTCTTGGCGGGGGCCTTCTTGACTGCCGGCTCCTTCGTCGGAGCGGGCTTCTTGGCGGCAACCTTCTTCGCCGCGGGAGCCTCGGGGTCGGCCACCGGGGTCGCGCGGGCCGCGGGCTCGGCCTTCTCGGCCGGCATCTTCTTCGCGAGCGGGGCCGAGGTCCCCGTCGGGGCGGACCTGCTGTCCGAGGGCGTCGTCGGCGACACCTTCTTCTCGGACGGCTGCTGGCCGGCGATCTTGCCCACCAGCTTCCCGACCACGGGCGTCTTGCCCGCCACGTCGACCGCGGTCGACGCCGCACCTCCGGCGACACCCCCGACGGCCTTGGCCAGGGAGCCCAGGCGGGCGAGCGGGTTCTTGTCGGAGCTGGTCATGGGACGGCGTCCTCTCCGGGCTTCGTGGCCCCGGGTCGATGGCGGGCGGGCCGCGGCGCGGCCCGGGTGTGCTGAAGTTCAGTGGAGCGTGCGGCCAGGTAGTGGCCGATCTTGACCGAATCGAAACACAACAGAGCAGGTGTGTCAGTGGTCACGAACACAGTGAGATCGCTACGGTGCAAGACATGACAGCTCCTGTCGAGGCCGCGGCGTCGAACGCCGAGCCCGGTCAGCCCCTCGTCGTCCTGGACGGCGTGAACAAGTGGTTCGGTGACCTGCACGTCCTGCAGGACATCAACCTCAGCGTGGCGCGCGGGGAGGTCGTCGTCGTCATCGGCCCCTCGGGCTCGGGCAAGTCGACGCTCTGCCGGGCGATCAACCGCCTCGAGACCATCAACGAGGGCTCCATCAGCGTCGACGACGTGCCCCTACCCGAGGAGGGCAAGGAACTGGCCCAGCTGCGTGCCGAGGTCGGCATGGTCTTCCAGGCCTTCAACCTCTTCGCCCACAAGACCATCCTCGAGAACATCACGCTCGGTCCGATCAAGGTCCGCAAGAAGAAGAAGGCGGATGCCGACAAGCGCGCCCTCGAGCTGCTCGACCGGGTCGGCGTCGGTCACCAGGCCAACAAGTACCCCGCACAGCTCTCCGGCGGCCAGCAGCAGCGCGTCGCCATCGCCCGCGCGCTGGCGATGGAACCGAAGGTCATGCTCTTCGACGAGCCGACGTCAGCCCTGGACCCCGAGATGATCAAGGAGGTCCTCGACGTCATGGTCGACCTCGCCAAGGGCGGCATGACGATGATCGTGGTCACCCACGAGATGGGCTTCGCGCGCACGGCAGCCGACCGGGTCGTCTTCATGTCCGAGGGAGCGATCGTGGAGGAGAACACCCCCGAGGAGTTCTTCACCAACCCGCAGAGCGAGCGGGCCAAGGACTTCCTCGGCAAGATCCTCAAGCACTGAGCTGTCCACGGCCCCGACGAGTTCTCCACAACAGCAACTGATCCACCCACACCACGGTCGGGGGAACCCGTCCGGAAGAAGGAGTGCAGATGCGACTCAAGAAGATTACTGCGGCAGCAGCAGGCCTCGGCCTGGCGCTGTCCCTGGCCGCCTGCGGCGGCGGCTCGGACGACGACACCCCCGAGGTCGACGTCGCCGAGAGCCCGGAGTTCCCCGAGGGCAGCAAGATGGCCGAGCTCTCCGAGGCCGGCGAGATGACCGTCGGGACCAAGTACGACCAGCCCGGGTTCGGCCTGCTGAACCTCGAGGACGTGCCGGAGGGCTTCGACGTCGAGGTCGCGAAGATCATCGCCGGCGCCCTGGGCATCGAGCCCGAGAACATCAGCTGGCAGGAGGCTCCCTCGGCCAACCGCGAGGACCTCATCGAGGGTGGCGACGTCGACATGGTCGTGGCTACGTACACGATCAACGACGAGCGCAAGGAGCGCATCACCTTCGCCGGCCCCTACTACGTCGCGGGCCAGCAGCTCATGGTGATGGCCGACAACGACGAGATCGACAGCCCCGAGGTCTTCCAGGACAACCCGGACCTCAAGGTCTGCTCGGTGAGCGGATCCACCCCGGCGGAGAACATCAGGCAGTACCTCTCCAACGTGAACAGCCAGCTCGTCGAGTTCGACATCTACGACCGCTGCGCGGACTCGCTGTCCAACGGCCAGGTCGACGCGGTCACCACCGACAACGTCATCCTGGTCGGCTTCGCCGCCGAGTCCGACGGCGAGTTCAAGCTGGTCGGCGAGCAGTTCACCGACGAGCCGTACGGCATCGGCATCGAGAAGGGCGACACCGAGTTCTGCGAGTTCATCAACGAGACGCTCGCCGAGAACGAGGACGCCTACACCGAGGCCTGGGAGAGCACCGCCGGCCAGTACGAGGGCACCGAGACCCCCACGCTGCCGGACGCGGACGCCTGCGCCTGATCCCGGCGTCCTGACCATCACGTCGGG
>JAUYLL010000085.1 GCA_030698375.1 Nocardioides sp.
GCCGCGGCGGCCGCGCTCGCGGCCGGGGACCCCACGTCTGCCGGGCGGCGCTACCGCACGATCACCCGCCGGCTGCTCGCAGGCCACCTGCGGCACACCGCGCTGGCCTCGCGGCTCTCGCGCGTCGGGTCCGTGCTCGACGCCGGGGTGCGCGCCTCGGCACGCGACCAGCGCGTCTTCGACGACCTCGTCGAGCTCGGCCTGGCCCGGGGACGGCTGACACCGGCCCTCCTCGGTGGGCTGGGCCGTGCCCTCGTCACCCCCGACTGACTCCAGACCCAGACCCCGACCGACCAGACCCGAGGAGACGACATGCGCGTGCTGAGCGTTCGTGGTGCCCTGCCCGAGCACCGCTACTCCCAAGAGCAGATCACCGAGGCGTTCGCGACCTCGATGACCACCGGACAGGTCGACCGGCGGGTGGTCGAACGCTTCCACCGCAACGCCTGCGTGGACACCCGCTACACGGTGCTGCCGCTGGAGGACTACCCGGCGCTGCGCGACTTTGGCGAGTCCAACGACGTGTTCATCGAGGCCGGCGTGACGCTGGGGGCGCGGGCGGTGGTCGATGCGCTCAAGGCGGTCGGCCTCACCCCGGCCGACGTCGACGTGATCATCTCCGCGACCGTGACCGGGCTGGCGGTGCCCTCGCTCGAGGCGCGGGTGGCCGGGGTCATCGGGCTGCGGCCCGACGTCGTACGGGTGCCGTTGGTCGGGCTGGGGTGCGTGGCCGGGGCGGCCGGGGTGGCTCGCCTGCACGACTACCTTGTCGGACATCCCGACGCGATCGCCGTGCTGATGTCGGTCGAGCTGTGCTCGCTGACGCTGCAGCGCGACGACGTCACCGTGCCGAACCTGGTGGCCAGCGGCCTGTTCGGCGACGGGGCCGCGGCGGTGGTCGCGGCGGGGGAGCGGCGGGCGGCCGCGCTCCGCGGGACCGGCCCCCCGGCCTCGCCGCAGCCGGAGGTCCTGGCCAGCCGCAGCCGCCTCTACCCCGACTCCGAACGGACGATGGGCTGGGACGTCGGCGCGGGCGGCTTGCGGATCGTGCTCGACAGCGCCGTACCCGACCTGGTGCGTCGCTATGTCGGCGAGGACGTCGAGGGCTTCCTCACCGACCACGGCCTGACCCGCGACGACATCGGCTGGTACGTCGCCCACCCCGGCGGCCCAAAGGTGCTCGAGGCCCTCCAGGACGCCCTCGGTGTCGAGCGCGAGGCGCTGCAGGTCACCTGGGACTCGCTGGCCGCCATCGGCAACCTGTCGTCGGCCTCGGTCTTGCACGTGCTCGCCGACACCCTCGCCGACCGGCCGCCGGCACCGGGCTCGTACGGACTGATGCTCGCGATGGGGCCCGGGTTCTGCTCCGAGCTGGTCCTGCTGCGCATCCCGGAGGCGGACGCGTGACCAGCGAGGTCCTCTTCACCGTCCTCGTGCTGCTGGTCGCGCTCGAGCGGGTCGCCGAGCTGGTGGTGTCGAACCGCAACGCCGCCTGGGCCTTCGCCCGCGGCGGCGTCGAGAGCGGCCGGGGCCACTACCCGGTGATGGTCGTCCTGCACACCGGCCTGCTGGCCGGCGCGCTGGTCGAGGTGTGGTGGCGACGGCCGGACACCGTCCCGTGGCTGGCTTGGACGATGCTCGGGCTCGTCGTCGCCAGCCAGGCGCTGCGCTGGTGGTGCATCGCGACGCTCGGCCGGCAGTGGAACACCCGAGTGATCGTGGTCCCGGGACTGCCGCTGGTCAGCGCCGGCCCCTACCGCCGGATCCCCCATCCCAACTACGTCGCGGTCGTCGTCGAGGGGTTCGCGCTGCCACTGGTGCACTCGGCCTGGACCACCGCGATCGTCTTCACCCTCGCCAACGCGGTCCTGCTCACCGTGCGCATCCGGGTGGAGAACCGGGCGCTCGCCGCCGCCGGCGGTGCCCGGGCGTGAGCGACGTGCCCGACCTCCTCGTCGCCGGCGGGGGACCGGCCGGACTGGCGACCGCCCTCTTCGCGGCACGGGCGGGACTCGACGTACAGGTGTGGGAGCCGCGGGAGGGAGTCATCGACAAGGCGTGCGGGGAGGGGCTGATGCCCGGGGCGGTGGCCGGCCTGGCCCGGCTCGGCGTCGACCCGTCGGGCCGCGACCTGCTCGGCATCCGGTACGTCGCCGACGGGCGCGCCGCGACCGCCGACTTCCGGGCCGGTCCCGGGCGGGGGGTCCGGCGTACGGCGCTGCACGACGCGCTGCGTCGGGCCGTCGACGCGGCGGGGATCGAGGTCGTGCAGCGCAGCGTCCGGCGGGTCACCCAGGACGACCAGGCCGTCGTCGTGGACGGGGTGCGGGTGCGCCATCTGGTGGCCGCCGACGGCCTGCACTCCCCGGTACGCCGCGCCCTCGGGCTCGACGCCCCGCAGCGCGGACAGGTTAGGTTCGGGCAACGGCAGCACCACGGCACGGCCCCGTGGAGCTCGCACGTCGAGGTCCACTGGTCGCGCGACGCCGAGGCGTACGTGACCCCGGTCGCCGACGACGTCGTCGGGGTGGCGGTGCTCTCGAGGCGCAAGGGTCCCTACCTCGACCGGCTGGCGGGCTTCCCGGAGCTGGCCGAGCGGCTGCAGGGAGCGCCGGCGGTGAGCACGATCCGTGGCGCGGGCCCGCTGCGGCAGGGCGCCCGCCGCCGGGTGGCCGGGCGGGTGCTGCTGGTCGGGGACGCCGCCGGGTACGTCGACGCGCTCACCGGCGAGGGGGTCGCACTCGGGCTCGCCCAGGCCGAGGCGGCGGTGGCCGCGCTGGTCGCGGGCGCCCCCGGCCGCTACGAGCGTGACTGGATCCGGCTGACCCGGCGCTACCGCTGGCTCACCGGCGCCCTGCTCGCCGGCACCCGTCCAGCCCCGCTGCGCCGCGCCGTGGTGCCCGTCGCCCGGACCCTCCCGCCGGTCTTCCGCGCCGCCGTCGACGCGCTCGCCCGTCCGGTGGCCCAGGAGCGTGGGCACGGGAGGTAGCCCCGTGAGGTGCCGCCCCACCCTCCTAGCGCGCGAGCACGAGGGTCGCCGGCGAGGGCGTGGGATGGAAGCTGACGTCGTCGAACCCCGCCTCGTCGAGCCATGCGCGGTAGTCGTCCTCCCGCCAGGTGGCACCGTGCCTGGTCTGGAGGAGCATCATCGAACAGAAGATCAGGGGGAAGGGCGGGCCCGAGCGGTCATCGTTCACCACGAAGTCGTTGATGACGAGCGTGCCACCCGGGCGGAGGGCTCGGCGGAACTTGCGGAAGACGGCCACATTGTCGTCGGGGGTCTCCTGGTGCGCGATGTGCGAGTAGACGCCGATGTCGTGCTCGGCGGTGCCGAAGTCGACCGTGTGGAAGTCGCCGTCAACGGTGTGGAACCGGTCCCCGACGTCGTGCTCGGCGGTGAAGGCCGCCGCAATACCGTTCACCTTCGTCCAGTCGACCTGGGTCGACCGAGCCTGGTGGTTCATGGCGAGCCAGATGGCGGAGTAGATGCCGGACCCTCCGCCGACGTCGAGGATCGAGATCGGTCCCGCGTCGGCCAGCCCCAGCTTCTCGGCGGCGTAGAGCGCCGAGGGAACCGACAGGAGCGTGATCGCCGGGACCAGGTCCTCCCAGAGCGGGTTGTCGGGGACGTCGGCGGTGTCGGTCGCGATCGGGACACCTGTCCTCACCACGTCCGGCATGCCTGACCAGCGCGCCATGTCGGCGAAGTGGAACGCGACGAAGCCACCCGTGTAGGTGGGCTTCCCCTCGACGAGGAACTCCGAGGCCTCCGGCGAGTTCCGGTACCTGCCGTCGACCAGCTCGACGAAGCCCAGCCCCACGAGCCCGTCGAGCAAGGCGTTCGTGCCGCGCGCCGAGAGTCCTGCGCTGTCCGAGATCGCCTCCCTCGTGTCGGCGCCGGACTCCAGGTGCGTGAACACCGAATGAATCACGCCGGCACCCAGGATCCCCGCGGCCCAGGCCCCGGTCGCCGCCTGCATGATCCGTTCGGGAGACAGCTGCGAGCCGTTCATGGGTCCTCCTCCTGCATCAGTGCGCGTCAGCGCATCCTCGTGCTGCCCTTCGGGTCCGGGTGGTCCTTGCCGCGGATGGACCTGATCAGCCTGCGCTGGTGGGTCCCCTGCCGCCATCCCGGGAAGCCGGGAGAATCTCGGGACCGCTTGCCGGGGAGGCGGGCATCCCCAGAAAACTGGGATGGTGGACAGCGCGCCGGCGCGCCCATACTGGTCAGGTGCCCAGTGCATTGACCGTTCAGCGCGTCCGGCGGGACGTCGAGGTGCTGGCGCACGCCGGACTGGACACGACGACGTTCCTCGACGAGGTGTACGCGTCGCTGCAACGGGCCGTGCCCAGCGACGCGGCATGCGTCGCGAGCATCGACCCAGCGACCCACCTCACGACCGGAGCGTTCAAGTTCGGAGAGCTCGCGGGTCGGTACGACACCGACGAGCTGTGGGGACTGTTGGAGTACGGTCACGTCGAGCTCACGAGCTTCACCGAGCTGGCCCGGACCGGGACCCCAGCAGTCGCCATGCAGCACTCCACGAGCGGCGACGGTCAGCGGTCACGGCGTGTACGAGAGCTGGTGCGGTCCTCCCTCGGCTGCACGGACGAGCTCCGAGTCGTCGCCACGGCTGACGAACAGCTCTGGGGCGGCATGGCGATGTTCCGTGACGATCGCTCGGCTCCCTATCGCGAGGAGGACATCGAGTTCGTGTCCTCCCTGTCGGGACTGCTCGCTCGTGGATTGCGGGTGGGCCTCCTGGCACGGCTCGCAGCGAAACCACACGCGTCCTCGGCGTCCGGCCGACCGGCCGTGCTGGTCTTCGATGCCGACGCCAGGCTGATCCAGGCCAGCGTGGGGGCCGAGGCGCGACTGACCGACCTCCTCGACGATCTGCATGCTCCCCTGCCCTTCGCCGTTTTCGGGTCGCTGGTCGCAGCCGCCTGGCGCTATGCCGCGGGCGCCACCGACGTGCTCCCCTCCAGTCGTCTGCGGTTGCGCAGCGGGGAGTGGGTCGTGCTGCACGCGTCGCCGATGGCCGCCGCCGACGAGACCGTCGCCAGCGTCGTGGTGACCATCGAGGACGCGCGGCCCCAAGAGATCGTGCCGCTGGTCGTGGCCGCCTTCGACCTCACTCCCCGCGAACGGGACGTGACCCAACAGGTGCTGCAGGGCGCTGACACGCGAGCGATCGCGGCACGGCTGCACGTCTCGCCGTACACCGTCCAGGACCACCTCAAGTCCATCTTCAACAAGGCGGGGGTCAGCACCCGGCGAGAGCTCGTCGCCCGCGTCTTCTTCGACCAGTACGTGCCCCGCCTCGGCAGCCCACTGGCTCCCTCAGGATGGTTTCTCGACACGTCGCCCATGAGGTGAACCGCGCCCTCCGGGTCATCGGTCTCGAGCCCGACGAACGCCTCGTCCCAGCCGAGCACCTCCACCACCGCGCCGGGTGCGCCCGGGTGCGCCCGCAGCGTGGCCATCACCCGCGCCGAGGCCTCGTCGTAGGTCGGCTTGTCGACCGGCAGGAAGACCGCGTCGGGACAGCGCTTGGCCGCCGTGCGCAGCGGCATGCCTGAGCGCACCCCGTGCTCGCGCGCCTCGTAGGACCCCGTCGACACCACCCCGCGTTCGGTCCGGGTCACCCCGCCCGCCCACGACCACCGGCCGGCCGGCCAGCTCGGGGCGGCGCAGCACCTCCACCGCGGCCAGGAACTGGTCGAGGTCCACGTGAAGCACCCAGAGCGCCATGGCTCCATGCTTCCCCGCGACCAGCAGTTCGGCACGGCCCTTCCGCCCTGCCGCCCGCTGCGCCACGATGAGCGTCCCCGAGCCAGGAGAGACGCCGATGCGTGCAGCAGTCGTGGAGGGCGGGCGGATGGTCGTCCGCGAGGTGCCCGACCCCACCCCCGGCCCGACCGACCTGGTGCTCCGGGTGCTCGCGGTCGGGGTCTGCGGGTCCGACATCAAGACGGTCGGCTGGATGCCCGACGGCGCGGTGATGGGCCACGAGATGGTCGGCGAGGTCGTCGCGGTCGGCGACGAGGCGGCCGCCGATGGCCGTGGCTGGGCCGTGGGCGACGTCGTCGTCTCGATGCCCGCCACCGGCTGCGGCCAGTGCCGCGACTGCGCCGTCGGGGACGTCGCCCGCTGCGCGACCGGGGAGCAACTCGGTGTCGGCGGGCGGGCAGGGGCCTTCGCCGACTACGTCCGTGTCAGCGCCCGCGAGTCCTGGCACCTCGGCGACGCCGTACCGCCCGAGCTCGGCGCCGTCGTCGAGCCGCTCGCCGTCGGCCTGCACGTGGTGAACCGCGCCCGCCTCACCGCCGCCGACACCCTGCTCGTCATCGGCGCCGGCCCGGTCGGGCTCACCGTCGTGACCTGGGCCCGCCGGCTCGGGGTCGCCGAGATCGTGGTCTCCGACCCGCAGCCCGCCCGCCGGACCGCGGCGGCCGAGCACGGCGCCACCCGCACCGTCGACCCCACGAACGAGGATCTCGGCGGCCCGTATGACGTCGTGGTCGAGGCCGTGGGCGCGGCCGGCATGGTCGGCCAGGTCGTCGACCGGTTGCGGCCGCGTGGGCGCGGCGTGATCGCCGGTGTCTGTCTGCAGGAGGACCCGTTCATGCCGGTCATGGGCGTCACCAAGGACGTCGACCTGCTCTTCGCCTCCTACTACACGACCACCGAGTTCGCCGCTGCCGCGCGGCTGCTCGGCTCCGGCGACATCGACTACTCCTCGTTCGTCACCGCGCGGCACGGCCTCGACGAGCTGCCCGTCCTGCTCGACAAGCTCGCCGGGCCTCACGCGGAGCGCAAGGTGCTCATCACCCCGAGCGGCCGGTAGCCACCGATCGGACCCGGCGGGACGCCGTACGCCCGAGCGGCGAGGATCGACGTGTGCAACCGCGCCGCGAGACCTCCAGCGGCGACGACGTCGTCCCGTTCCGCGAGGCGGCCCGCACCTGGGGGCTCATCTCCCTGCAGACCTTCGGCGGCCCCGCGGGCCAGATCGCGGTCATGCAGCGCACGCTTGTCGACGAGAAGCGCTGGATCGGCCAGCAGCGGTTCCTCTTCGCGCTCTCCTACTGCACGATGCTCCCCGGCCCCGAGGCCCAGCAGCTCGCGACGTACGTCGGGTGGCTGCTCAACGGCGTCAAGGGCGCGCTGGTCGCGGGCATCCTCTTCATCCTGCCCGGCGTGGTCGCCCTGCTCGCGCTGTCGGCGGTTTACATCGCCTACGGCGACACCCTCCTGGTGGAGTCGCTCTTCCTCGGCCTCGCCCCGGCGGTCATCGCGATCGTGCTCCAGGCGCTGCTGCGCGTGGGCAGCCGCGGCCTGGGCCACCCGGCACTCGTCGGCCTGGCGGTCGCGTCCTTCGTCGCGCTGGCCCTCTTCTCCGTGCCGTTCCCGGTCGTGGTCGGCTGCGCCGCGCTCGTCGGTCTGATCCTCGGACGGCTCTACGCCGACCTGACGACGCCCCGCGTTCCGGCCGACGACGGACCGCCACCGCTGGTCAGCGACGACGCCCTGCACGCCGAGCGGCCCACCGCCCGCCGTACGGCGACGATCCTGGTCATCGGCCTGGTGCTCTGGGCGGCCCCCATCGTGGCCGCGGCGCTGCTCGTCGGCCGCTCTGGGGTGTTCGTCGACCAGGGGCTGTTCTTCTCCGGCGCCGCGCTGGTCACCTTCGGTGGCGCGTACGCCGTGCTCGCCTTCGTCGCCCAGCAGGCCGTCGACGTCTACGGCTGGCTCGCTCCGGGCGAGATGGTGCGCGGCCTGGCGCTGGCTGAGACCACCCCGGGACCGCTGATCATGGTCGTCCAGTTCGTGGCGTTCCTCGGCGCCTACCGCGACCCCGGCGGACTCGACCCGTGGGTCGCCGCCGTCCTGGCCGCGCTCCTCACCACCTGGGTGACCTTCGTGCCGTGCTTCCTGTTCATCCTCCTCGGCGCCCCGTACGTCGAGCGGTTGCGCGGCAACCGGCGCCTCACCGCCGCGCTGGTCGGCATCACGGCCGCGGTCGTGGGGGTCATCGCCAGCCTTGCGCTGTACTTCGCCCTGCACACCCTCTTCGCCGACACCGGCCGGTGGACGTGGGGGCCGTTCGACGTCGAGCACCCGCGCCTGGGGTCGCTGCGGTGGGCCTCGCTCGCGCTCACCGCGCTGGCCTGCGCGCTGGTCTTCTGGCGGCGCTGGTCGATCCTGCGCACTCTAGGCGTCTGCGCGCTCGCCGGCGTCGTCGTGGGCCTGGCGACCGGCGCCTGACGGCCGGCCCCTGATCGGGGTCGATCCGGCTCAGGGTGGGGTGCAGCGCGCGCCGGATCGGGCACGACCGCACGAACCTGAGGCAGGTGGTCGCCGCCAGGGCGAGGACCACGGTGCCGAGGCCGGCGACGAGCAGGGTGCCGTCCGGGCCCTGCTGGACGAGGACGAAGACGCCCATCGCCAGCACGAACCAGCCGAAACCCTGGCGCAACCGCGCCTCGGGGACACCGACGAGGCC
The DNA here is from genome assembly GCA_030698375.1 of Nocardioides sp. Lineage (GTDB taxonomy): Bacteria > Actinomycetota > Actinomycetes > Propionibacteriales > Nocardioidaceae > Nocardioides_A. The sequence continues at coordinate 8,511 of JAUYLL010000085.1, forward strand.
GGTCACGAGACCGACCACCGCGCCGTCGATGAGGATCCGCCGACCGGGAGCTCCGCGTGCGCGGCACCGGTCTTGTCTCCCCCCGACGGCCCCCAGCATCGCCAGCGAGGTGGCCAGCATCATCACCGCGAAGGCGATGAGCAGCCAGTCGCCCGGGACGACGCCGCCGAGCAGGCCCAGCGAGATCCCGATGATCAGGGACGCTCCGGAACTCCGCGGGTGCGGACGTCCAGGATTCGGGGAGGATCGGGGCTCGAGAGCCGCTAGCGAAGGGCGGTGACGTCGCTGTGGCGGACCTGGGTCGGCTGGGTGTTCATGGGTTCTCCTCGGGAGGGATCGGAAGGGGAGGGGGTCGGGTTCAGGAGGTGCTGGTGACCACGGGCAGGCCCGCGGGCGCTGCCTGGTCGAAGGAGTCGTCGACGGCCACGACGTCGTGGCCACGGGCCGCGAGGAACGAGGCGACGACCGACGCGCGGTACCCGCCTGCGCAGTGCACCCACATCCGGCGGTGCGGCAGCGAGTCCAGGTGGGCGAGCACCGCGTGGATCGGGACGTTGACCGACCCCTCCACGTGCGCCTCATCGTGCTCGGCGGGGCGACGTACGTCCAGGACGACGAGGTCCTCGCCGGCGGCGACGGCCGCGGCGAGCCCGGCGAAGTCGCTGACCGGGAAGCTCCCGACCGGCCCACCCTCGGTCCACTCCTCCGGCTTGCCGGTGGCGTGGGCGGCCGGGTCACGGCCGATGCGGACCATCTCGCGCTGAGCCTCCGCGACCTGCTCGGGCGTCTCGCCCAGCAGGGTGACCGGGGCGTCGTACGGGAGGATCCAGCCCAGGTAGGTGACGAACTGGCCGTCGGAGCCGATGTTCACGCTGCCCGGCAGGTGCCCGGTGGCGTACGCCGAACGGGTGCGGAGGTCGACCAGCCACTCGCCGGCGTCCAGACGGCGACGGAGCTCGGCGGGGTCCGCCTGCTGCGGGAGGCCGAGGTCCGGGCTGTCCGGACCGGCAGCGTTGGCCGGACCCATGTAGGCGTAGTAGGCGGGGAACTCCTCCAACCCGGCGAGCAGCTCCTCGACGTACTCCTCCTCGGTGCGGGTCAGCGCGGGGTTGGTGCGCCGCTCGTCGCCGATGGAGCTGGAGGTGACGTCGGACTGGGTCGCGGAGCAGAAACTGCCGAACCCGTGGGTCGGGAGCACTGCGGCGTTGTCCGGCAGCTCGTCGGCGAGCCGGTGGGCCGAGCGCCACTGGGCGCGCACGAGGGTGTTCGTGTGGTCGGGACCCAGGAGGTCCGGGCGACCGGTGGCGCCGTGCAGCAGCGAGCCGCCGGTGAAGACCGAGGTCGTGCCGTCGGCGTCCTCGAGGGCGTAGGACATGTGGGTGTGGGTGTGGCCGGGGGTGTGGATCGCCCGGACGCGCAGGGAGCCGACCTCGACGACGTCGCCGTCGCGGATCGGGGTGCGCTCGAACGCGACGTCGTCGTCGGCGTTCACCAGGTATGCCGCGCCGGTGGCCTGGGCGAGGGCGAGCCCGCCGGTGACGTAGTCGTTGTGGATGTGGGTCTCGAGGACGTGGGTCACGCGGACTCCGGCGGCGTCGGTGACCTCCAGGACGCGGTCGATGTCGCGCTGGGGGTCGACGACGAGTGCCACCTTGCCGTCGTGGGCGACGTAGGTGCGGTCGCCGAGGCCAGGTGTGTCGATCGGGATGACGGTCGCAGACACGGGATTCTCCTTCTGATTACCCCGGGGGGTATGTGGGCAGTCATGAACGTAGCAGATACCCCGGGGGGTAATATTCCCGAGAGTGCGCGAGCATGGAGCGATGCGCCCCCAGCTCCTCGACACCCCGACGCCGCTGCACCCCGCCCCGCGGCTCGCTGAGGCGCTCGGTCTGCGGCCTGGCGACCTCTGGCTCAAGCGCGACGACCTCGGTGGCATCGGCGCGGGCGGCAACAAGCTCCGCAAGCTCGAGGTCGCGATCGCCGAGGCCCGGGCGGTCGGCGCCGACACCCTCGTCACCACCGGCGCGGCCCAGAGCAACCACGCCCGGCTGACCGCCGCCGTGGGCGCCCGGCTCGGCTACGACGTCGTGCTCGTCCTCGGTGGCGCCGAGCCCGAGCACCACCGCGGCAACCTCCTGCTCGACGACCTCCTCGGCGCGCGGCTCGTCTGGGCCGGCGAGGACGCCGGCACCGACCCCGCGGTGCTCGCCGCGGGCACGGTCGCCGAGCTCGAGGCCGAGGGTCGCCGCGTCCACCTGGTGCCGTACGGCGGCACGAGCCCGACGACCGCCCGCGGCTACGCCACCGCGGCCGACGAGCTGCGCGAGGCCCTGCCCGCCCTCGCCCACGTCGTCGTCGCGGTCGGGTCCGGCGGGACGATGGCCGGGCTGGTCAGCGTCCTGGGCCCCGAGCGCGTCCTCGGCGTCGACACCGGAGCGGTCGACGACGCGCGGCGCACCGTGGCCGACCTGCTCGACGCGATGGGACACCCCACGCGCGCCGAGGACCTCCGCATCGACACCGCCCAGGTCGGCGCCGGCTACGGCCACCTGGCCCGGTCCACCCGCACCGCGGTCGAGCTCGTCGCCCGCACCGAGGGCGTCCTCCTCGACGCGACGTACGTCGGCCGGGCGGCCGCGGGCCTCGTGGCGGCCACCGCCGCGGGCACGATCGGCCCCGGGGAGCCCACGGTGCTGCTGCACACCGGAGGGCTGCCCGGCCTGCTGGGACACCCCGACCTCGGGTGAGGACGGGCCACCGCCCGGTTCCTGAAACACGTTCTATCCGGCGGGGATTCCTGGTGTACTCGCGTGCACTGACCAGCAGCACGACGTACTCGTGGAGGACCCGCGTGACCGCCCAGGCATCTCTCCCTGCTCGATCCCCGCGCCGGCGCCGGGCCGCGACCCTCGCGGTGGCGGTCACCGTCGGTGCGCTGCTCCTCGCCGCGTGCGGGTCGCGGATCGCCCCCGAGCAGGTCCTGGGTGCCGGCGGGGTCGCCGGGGCCGGTTCGCAGGCCGGGGTCCTCGAGGGTGGCGACAGCTCCTTCGACGGGAGCGATCCCGCGGCCGGTGGTGACGCCGGCTCGGTGTCGGGCGGTGGCGGAGGCGCCGAGCCGGGCTCGAGCGGGGATGGGTCGGGCGGCTCCTCCGGGGGCAGCAGCGGGGGCGGCTCCGGTGGTGGGGACGCCCCGTCCGGCGAGGGCGAGAACTCCGCGACCGGCGGCACCAAGGCCGCGAGCTGTGCCGGGTTCAAGAACCAGACCGGGATGACCAACGACCGGATCACGCTGGCGAACGTCGCCGACGTCTCCGGTCCGGTCCCCGGGATCTTCGAGTCCGCGCGCCAGGGTGCTCGCGCCTACGCGGCGTACTTCAACGCCTCCAGCGACCTCTGCGGACGCAAGCTGGAGATCCTCGCCCTCGACAGCCGCGCCGACGCCGGCGCCGACCAGCAGGCCTACACCCGCGCCTGCACCGACGCCTTCGCCGCCGTCGGCTCGATGTCGGCCTTCGACTCCGGGGGCGCCGGCGCGGCGGAGCGCTGTGGGCTGCCCGACGTCCGCTCCACAGCGGTCACGAAGCAGCGGGGGGAGTGCAAGACCTGCTTCTCGGCGCAGCCCGTGCGCCCGAACCTGGTGGGCGACGCGATGCCGAAGTTCTTCCAGCGCACCAACCGCGAGGCGACCCAGAACGTCGGGCTGGTCTTCATCAACGCGGGTGCCGCCCCCGACAGCGCCGAGAGCATGCGCCGCGCGTGGACCAAGTCCGGCTGGAAGGTGAAGTACTTCCAGGGCATCGACATCGCCGAGTTCAACTACGCGCCGTACGTCCAGAAGTTCAAGGACAACGGCGTCCAGATGGTCGTCTACATCGGCAACTACCAGAACACCGTCAAGCTCCAGCAGGCCATGAAGCAGCAGAGCTACAAGCCGAAGGTGTTCCTCCAGGACGGCACCGTCTACGACTCCCGGTACGTCGAGCAGGCCGGCGACCTCGCCGAGGGCACCTACTCCTACATCGCCTGGGAGATGTTCGAGGACGAGCGGGTCAAGGAGATGGTGCTCTACCGCCAGTGGCTCAACCAGATCGATCCCGGCGCGGTCCCGACGGGCTTCGGGCTCTTCGCCTGGTCGGCGTCGCGGCTCTTCGTCGAGGAGGCCCGCAAGCTCGGCGGGAAGCTCACCCGGGCGAGCCTCGTCGACGGGCTCGGGAAGGTGCGCGCCTGGGACGCCAACGGCCTGCACGTCCCGCAGGCGGTCGGCCCCAAGACCACCACGCCGTGCGCCAAGATCATCCAGTTCCGCGGCGGGAAGTGGCAACAGCTCTCCCGCGGGAAGTTCGAGTGCGGCCGCCTCGTCGACTCCGGGTTCAGCGGATGACCGGTCCCGCCGAGACGAACCTGACGGGGCTGGGTCTGGAGGAGAAGGCGGCCCTGCTCTCGGGGGCGTCCTTCTGGGCGACCGCCGAGCTGCCCCAGGCCGGGATCCCGTCGATCGTGCTCACCGACGGCCCCCACGGCGTACGACGCCAGGCCGGCGAGGCCGACCACCTCGGCCTGCACGAGTCCGCCCCCGCCACCGCGTTCCCGACGGCCTCGGCCACGGGCTCGTCCTGGGACCCCGACCTGCTCGAGGAGATGGGTGCCGCGCTCGCGGTGGAGGCGCGGGCGCTCGGCGTGCACGTGCTGCTCGGTCCCGGCGTGAACATCAAGCGCTCGCCGCTGTGCGGGCGCAACTTCGAGTACTTCTCCGAGGACCCGCGGCTGACCGGGGCGCTCGCCTCGGCGTGGGTGCGCGGGCTCCAGTCCGGCGGGGTCGCGGCCTGCGTGAAGCACTTCGCGGCCAACAATCAGGAGACCCACCGGATGCGGGTCAGCGCGCAGATCGACGAGCGCACCCTGCGCGAGATCTACCTCCCCGCCTTCGAGCAGGTCGTCGCCGCGGGCGTCGGCAGCGTGATGTGCGCCTACAACGCGGTCAACGGCGTCCCGGCGGCGGAGAACGCCTGGCTCCTCACCGAGGTGCTCCGCGACGACTGGGGCTTCGACGGGTTCGTCGTCTCCGACTGGGGTGCGGTCTCCGACCCCGTCGCGTCCGTCCGCGCAGGCCTCGACCTGGAGATGCCCGCCACCAGTGGCGCCAGCGCCGCGAAGATCGTCGACGCGGTCCGGGCCGGCACCCTGGACGAGGCAGTCCTCGACCGCGCCGTCGCGCGCGTGGCCACCGCCGCCCGGTCGCTCGCCGAGGCCGCCGCCGGCCTCGACCGGCCCGTCGACCTCGAC
>JAUYLL010000086.1 GCA_030698375.1 Nocardioides sp.
GCCGCGGCGGCCCCCCAGGCCCCTGAGGCGCCGCCGGCGCCCGAGGCCGAGAAGCCGGCCCCGTCCGCCCCTGCGGCACGCGAGGGCGGGCCCCGCCCGTCCGCGCCGCCCAAGCCCGGTGGCCGACCCGGCGCACCGCGCCCGGGCAACAACCCGTTCGCGTCGACCCAGGGCATGGGACGTCGTCCCGCGCCCGCACCGGGTGGTCAGGGTGGCCAGGGTGGCCCCGCCGCGCCCGGTGGCGGCGACCGTCCGCCGCGCCCGCCCGCCGGCCGCGATGGTGGTGCCCCGGGTCGCTCGGGCATGCCGCGCCCGAACCCCGCGATGATGCCGAAGTCGCCGGCCGCCTTCGGTGGCGGCCCCGGCGGCCGTCCCGGCGGTGGGCCGGGCCGCGCCGGTGGTGCTCCCGGGCGGGGCGGTGCCCCCGGTCGGGGCGGTGCCCCCGCTCGTGGTGGCGCCCCCGGGGGAGCCCCGGGTCGTCCCGGTGGTTTCGCCGGCCGCCCCCGTCCCGGTCAGCGCGGTCAGACCCAGGGTGCCTTCGGTCGTCCCGGTGGTCCGTCGCGACGCGGGCGCAAGTCCAAGCGGGCGCGTCGTCAGGAGTTCGAGGCCATGCAGGCCCCCACCATCGGTGGCGTGCGTGTCCGCAAGGGCGACGGCGAGACGGTCCGGCTCGCCCGGGGTGCCTCGCTGACCGACTTCGCCGAGAAGATCGGCGTCGACGCGGCAGCGCTCGTGCAGATGCTGTTCAGCCTCGGTGAGATGGTCACCGCGACCGAGTCGGTCAACGACGAGACGTTCGAGCTGCTCGGCGAGGAGCTCAACTACACCGTCGTGGTGATCTCGCCCGAGGACGAGGACCGCGAGCTGTTGGAGTCCTTCGACCTCGAGTTCGGGGCCGACGAAGGTGGCGACGAGGCCATGGTGGTCCGTCCGCCGGTGGTCACCGTTATGGGTCACGTCGACCACGGAAAGACCAAGCTCCTCGACGCGCTGCGCAACGCCAACGTGGTGGACAAGGAGGCCGGTGGTATCACCCAGCACATCGGTGCCTACCAGGTCCACACCGAGGTCGATGGTGCCGACCGTCGGATCACCCTGATCGACACCCCGGGCCACGAGGCGTTCACCGCCATGCGTGCGCGTGGTGCACAGGCGACCGACATCGCGATCCTCGTGGTCGCCGCGGACGACGGCGTCATGCCGCAGACGGTCGAGGCGCTCAACCACGCCAAGGCCGCGGGCGTCCCCGTCGTCGTCGCGGTCAACAAGATCGACGTGCCGGCTGCCGACCCGACCAAGGTGCGCGGCCAGCTCTCCGAGTACGGCCTGGTGCCCGAGGAGTACGGCGGCGACGCGATGTTCGTCGACGTTTCCGCGAAGTCCGAGCTCAACCTCGACAAGCTGCTCGAGGCCGTCGTCCTCACCGCGGACGCCTCGCTCGACCTGCGGGCCAACCCCGACCAGGACGCGCAGGGCCTCGTGGTCGAGGCGCACCTGGACCGTGGCCGCGGCCCCGTGGCAACCGTGCTGGTCCAGCGCGGCACGCTGCGGGTCGGCGACTCGATCGTCGCCGGACCGGCGTACGGCCGGGTGCGAGCGATGCTCGACGAGTACGGCAAGGAGATCACCGAGGCCGACCCGGCTCGTCCGGCGATGGTCCTCGGCTTGAGCGCGGTGCCCGGTGCGGGTCAGAACTTCATCGTCGTCGACGACGACCGCATGGCCCGTCAGATCGCCGAGAAGCGCGAGGCGCGCGAGCGCGCGGCCATGCAGGCCAAGCGTCGTGTCCGTCGCACGCTCGAGGACTTCATGGCCTCCATGGAGAAGGGCGAGAGCCAGGAGCTCAACCTCATCCTCAAGGGCGACGTGTCCGGCTCGGTCGAGGCCCTCGAGGACTCGCTCTCCCAGATTGACGTCGGTGACGAGGTCAACATCCGGGTCATCGACCGCGGTGTCGGTGCGATCACCGAGACCAACGTCGACCTGGCTGCGGCCTCCGACGCCATCATCATCGGCTTCAACGTCCGCCCGCAGGGCAAGGCGACCGAGATGGCCGACAAGGAGGGTGTCGAGATCCGCTACTACTCGGTCATCTACCAGGCGATCGAGGAGATCGAGGCGGCACTCAAGGGCATGCTCAAGCCGGAGTTCGAGGAGGCCACCCTCGGCCAGGCGGAGATCCGCGAGATCTTCCGTTCCTCGAAGATCGGCAACATCGCCGGCTGCATGGTCACCAGCGGGGTCCTCCGCCGCAACGCCAAGGTCCGCCTGCTTCGCGACGGCAACGTCGTCTCGGACAACCTGGACCTGGCGAGCCTCAAGCGGGAGAAGGACGACGCCGCCGAGGTCCGCGAGGGCTTCGAGTGCGGTCTGGTGCTGCGGGGGTACAACGACATCAAGCAGGGCGATGTCGTGGAGTGCTTCGAGATGCGGGAGATCCCGCGGGCCTGAGCTGATCGGAGTGAGGGACGTGTCCCCGGGGGCGCCGCCTACGGCGGTTGACCTCCGGGGACGGGGCGGAGGCAACCACCCCTTCGCTCGTCCCTCGCTCCGGGGGGCCAGTCCCATCCACGCCACCACCCCGTCCCCTGCGGCCCACCACCTCCGGCGGCGCGGCTGTGATCAGGACGTCACCGCCGCCGCAGGCGCATGAAGCACAAATGAGCAGGAGGAACAATGAGCAGTCCCCGGGTGCGGAAGATCGCGGACCGGATCCAGGTGATCGTGGCGGAGATGCTCGAGCGACGGGTCAAGGACCCGCGGTTGGGGTTCGTGACGGTGACCGACGTCCGGTTGACCGGTGACGCGCAGCAGGCGACCGTGTTCTACACGGTGCTGGGCGAGGAGGATGCGCTCGCGGGTACCGCGGCGGCGCTGGAGTCGGCCAAGGGGCTGATTCGCTCCGAGGTCGGCAAGCAACTGGGCATCCGGCACGTCCCCACGCTGACCTTCATCCACGACGCGCTGCCCGACACCGCCCGGAACCTCGACGAGGTGCTGACGCGGGCACGCGAGGCCGACGCCGCGGTGGCGGCGTCCTCGACCGGGGCGACGTACGCCGGGGAGCCGGACCCGTACCGCAAGCCGCGGGCCGAGGAGCCCGACGACGCCGACGACGAGGCGGGGGAGCCGGGCGACTCCGAGGGCGCCGACGGGACCCGACCGACGGAGTGAGCGGCACCGCAGCGCCGTCCGGGCTGGTCGTGGTCGACAAGCCCGGCGGCATCACCTCGCACGGGGTCGTCGCCCGCGCCCGGCGGGCGCTCGGCACCCGCAAGATCGGGCACGCCGGCACGCTGGACCCGATGGCGACCGGCGTCCTCGTCCTCGGTGTGGGCCGCGCGACCCGTCTGCTGGGTCATCTCGCGCTCACCGAGAAGACCTACCTCGCGACCGTGCGGCTGGGTGCCGCCACGACGACCGACGACGCGGAGGGCGAGCTCCTCGAGCAGCGCGGTGCCGACGGGGTCGGGGAGGACACCGTCCGGGCGGCGAAGGCGGCGTACGTCGGCGACATCGTGCAGGTGCCCTCCGCGGTCTCGGCGATCAAGGTCGACGGCCAGCGGGCCTACGCCCGGGTGCGGGCGGGGGAGGAGGTCACCTTGGCGGGACGCCCGGTGACCGTGCACGCCTTCGACGTGCTCGCCACCCGGCGGGAGGGGGCGTTCCTCGACCTCGACGTCCGGGTGCGCTGCAGCAGCGGCACCTACATCCGGGCCCTGGCCCGGGACCTGGGCGCCGACCTCGGGACCGGCGGCCACCTCACCGCCCTGCGCCGCGAGGCCGTCGGCGCGCTCACGCTCGCCCAGGCGACTCTGCTCGACGACCTCGGACCGGAGGCGTTGCTCCCGCTCGAGCAGGTGGCCCGCAGCACCTTCCCTGCCGTCGACCTCGACGAGACGGCTGCCACCGACGTCCGCTTCGGCCGTCGGCTCGCGGTGCCGGTCCCGACGGACCCCACCGCGGTCTTCGCGCCCGACGGGACCTTCCTGGCCCTCTACCGTCCCGACGGCACCGGCTCCAGGCCGGTCGCCGTCTTCGTCTGAGCCCTGCGAGGATGTCCGCCGTGACCAAGCCCCGGGACGCCCGCGTGTGGCGTGCGCTCGACGAGGTGCCCGACGACCTCGGCCGCACCGTCGTGACCATCGGCAACTTCGACGGCGTGCACCTCGGCCACCAGCACGTGGTGCGCCGTGCGCGTGAGGTCGCCGACGACCTCGGAGTGGGCCACGTCGTCGCGGTCACCTTCGACCCGCACCCCTTCGCGGTGTTGCGGCCCGAGCACGCGCCGCCGACTCTGACGACGGTGCCGACGCGGGTGGAGCTGCTCGCCGCCGCCGGGGTGGACGACGTGCTGGTGGTGCCGTTCAGCCGCGACATCGCCGCGTGGACGCCCGAGCGGTTCGTGGAGGAGATCCTTGTCGTGACCCTGCGGGCGCGGGCGGTGGTGGTCGGGGCGAACTTCCGCTTCGGCAACCGAGCGGCCGGCGACGTCGCCACGCTGCGCGAGCAGGGCGCGATCCACGACTTCGTCACCGACCCGGTGGCTCTCGACGGCGGGCCCCAGGTCTGGTCGTCCACCTACGTCCGCAACTGTCTGGCCGCCGGCGACGTGGAGGGGGCCGCGGAGGCACTCGGCCGCCCCTTCACCGTGCGCGGCACCGTCAGCCGAGGGGAGCAGCGGGGGCGCGAGCTGGGCTATCCCACGGCCAACGTCCCCACCGGGGGCGCCGCCGCGCCCGCCGACGGGGTGTACGCCGGGTGGCTCACCCGTGGCGACACCGGGGAACGGCTCGCCGCGGCGATCTCGGTCGGCACCAACCCGACCTTCGACGGCGAGCGGGACCGCCGCGTCGAGGCCTACGTGCTCGACCGCACCGACCTCGCGCTCTACGGCGTCGAGGTCGAGGTGGCCTTCGTGGCCCACATCCGCGGCATGCGCCGCTTCGATGGTGTCGACCCGCTGCTGGAGGCGATGGCCGAGGACGTGGTCCGGACCCGGTCCCTGCTCGGGCTGCCCAGCGTGGACCGGTGAGCGCACCGATCACGCCCGAAGAGCGCGCCCGGGTGCTCGACGAGGGTGAGCGGTGGTTCATCCGGCACGGGCTGCCCTACTTCGTCGTCGCCGAGCGGGAGGCCGCCCGAGCCGGTCTGCGTCCCACCCGGCTGGCGCTGGTGGTGGGCCTCGCGGTGCTCGTTGGTGCGGCCCTGGGCATGGTCGTGGGATGGGCGGCGCGACCCTCGCTGGGGCTCAGCACCGGCATGACTGCCGCGGGTCTGGTGACCGCCCTCTACGCGTTGACCACCTTGCGCGCGGGGCCGATCGCGCGGTGGGGGGTACGTCGTACCTTCGGCAGCCTGGGCCTGCTGGTGCCCCTGGTGACCCGGGGGCTCCCGCTGCTGCTCATCTTCATCACCTTCCTGTTCATCAACGCCGAGGTGTGGGAGCTCTCCGCGGGGCTCGACGGCGGCGTGCTGTGGGTTGTCGTCCTGTTCTTCGGCGCCTTCGGGGTCGGCTTCCTGCTCGCGGAGCTGCCCGACGAGCTGGCCGGTGTCGACCACCCGGACTCCGCCGATCGGCTGCTCGCCCGGCTGCGGAAGACCCCGTTCGCGGCCGGCATGGTCGAGCCGGAGGCGCTGGTCGCGGAGGGGCGCTCGCGGCTGCACGGGTTCCAGCGGGCCAACCTGGTGCTGGTCCTCCTGGTCGCGCAGGCGGTGCAGGTGCTGCTGCTCGCCCTGACGGTCTTCCTGTTCTTCATAGTCTTCGGCATGGTCGCGATGCAGCCCGACCTGGTCTCGTCCTGGACCGGCGTCGAGGACCCGACGGCACTGCTCGGCATCGGGTCGCTGACCCCCGAGCTCGTGCAGGTCTCGGTCTTCCTCGCGGCGTTCTCGGGGCTGTACTTCACGGTCACGGCGGTCACCGACGAGCTGTACCGCAAGGAGTTCTTCACCGCCGTCACCGACGAGCTCGAGCGCGCGGTGGCCGCGCGTGCGGCGTACCAGGCGTTGCGCGCGGAGTGATCCTCAGGCGGGGCTGATCCGCACCGGCACCCCGTTGAGGGCGGCGTTGCCGCTGACGTCGAGCAACTCCGGGTCGGTCAGGTCGTTGACCGAGACGCCGGGCAGCGTCGTGGCGTGCGTGAGCCCGGCTCCCTGGGCCGCGTGCCCGTAGCCATGGGGGAGGCTCACGACCCCGGGCATCACGTCCTCGGTCGCGGCGACCTCCACCACCACGCTGCCGACGCGGGAGGTCACCCGGACCTGGGTGCCGTCCGCGATGCCGCGGGCGGCGAGGTCCTCCGGGTGGGCGAGCAGGTGGTGCCGGGGGCGCCCGCGGGTCAGCCGGGGCGTGTTGTGCAGCCAGGAGTTGTTGTCGCGCTGGTGGCGCCGGCCGATGAGCAGCAGCTCGTCGCGCGTGGTCCTGGGGCCCGAGGCCGTGCGCAACCGGGCGAGCTCGTCGAGCACCAGGGGCTGGGCCAGGTCGACCCGGTGGTCGCGGGTCTGCAGGCCGCCCGGGAAGGAGGGGGCGAGCGGGCCGAGGTCCACGCCGCCCGGCGTACGACGGAGCCTGCGCAGGGTGGTTCGCCGCCCGGTCGCCAGCAGCACCGCCAGCAGGCGGGTGGGGCTGAGGCGCAGCCGCGCGGAGGTGGCCCAGCGGCGACGGCGCGGGCGCGGGTCGTCGAGGAGCCGCTGGACGCGGTCGTGCAGCGCGGCGAAGACCTGCCAGTCGTGCCGGGCCTCGGGACCTGGGCGGAGCACGGCCGGCGTGAACCGTGCGGTGTTGCGCACCGCGAGGGCGTGGAACACCAGGTCGTAGTGGTCGCGCTCCAGGGCGGTCGTGGTCGGCAGGATCACGTCCGCGTGACGGGTGGTCTCGTTGACGTAGAGGTCGACGGAGGCCATGAAGTCCAGGTCGGGGAGCACGGCGGCTAGGCCGGCGCCGTCCGGGGTGGAGGACACGGGGTTGCCGGCGACGGTGAGCAGCGCGCGCACCTGGCCGTCACCGGGGGTGCGGATCTCCTCGGCCAGCGCGGCCACCGGCAGCTCACCGCTGAACTCGGGCAACCCGCGCACGCGGGAGTGCCAGAGGCCGTGGTGGCCGCGGCCGACGATGCCCCGCCCGACCACGTCGACGGCGGGGGAGGTGACGAGCGCGCCTCCCGGGACGTCGACGTGCCCGGTGAGCAGGTTGAGCGTCTGCACCGCCCACGCGCAGACGGTGCCGAACTCCTGGGTCGAGACCCCCATGCGGCCGTAGAGCACGGCTCGGGGGGTGGTCGCCAGCTCCCGGGCCAGGCGCACCACGACCTCGGCGTCGACCCCGGTGCGCTCGGCCGCGAGGGCGGGGGTGAACTCCGCGACCGCGTCGGCCACCTCCGTCACACCGTCGACCCACGGCGGCGGCGTCGCGAGGCCCTCGTCGAGGACGACGTGCAGCATGGCCAGGAGCAGGTAGGCGTCGGTCCCGGGGCGCACGAAGTGGTGCTCGTCGGCCCGGCGCGCGGTCTCGGTGCGCCGCGGGTCGAGGACCACCATCCGGCCCCCGCGGGACTGGAGGTCGCGCAGTCGCCCCGGGAAGTCGGGAGCGGTCATCAACGAGCCGTTGGAGGCCATCGGGTTGGCGCCCACGACCACGAACAGGTCGGTGCGGTCGAGGTCGGGCACCGGCAGCAGGAGCTGGTGGCCGTAGAGCAGCCGGGCGACGAGCTGCTGGGGGAGCTGGTCGACCGAGGTCGCGCTGAACTTGTTCCGCGTGCGGAACGAGCCGGCGAGGGCGGTGCCATGGGTCATCGCGCCCAGGCTGTGCACGTTCGGGTTCCCGAGGTAGAGCGCCAGCGCGTCGCGGCCGTGCCGGTTGACCGCGTCGGCCAGGCCCCGGGCCACCAGGTCCAGGGCCTCGTCCCATCCCAGGCGCTCCCAGCGGTCACCGTCGGGGCCGGGGACCCGCCGTACCGGGTGGCGCAGGCGGTCGGGGTCCTCGAGCACGTCGGCCAGCGCGAACGCCTTGGGGCACACGTGGCCGCGGGAGAGCGGGTCGGCGTCGTGCCCACGGACCTCGGTGACCCGCTCGGAACCGTCGGACGCACGCTCGACCGTCAGCGCGAGGCCGCAGATCGCCTCGCACAGGTTGCACACGCCGATCCGGGTCTCCCGCACGGGGCTGCTGGCTGCCATGGCGGGCATCGTCGCACCAGGGGAGCCCGAGGGCGAGCCCCCTGCGGGCGGGATCTCGTCGATTAGTGCGGCGTGGCGCGGTCGCGGTAGGCTGCCAGGGTTCGTCCCGCTCCGGCGCGCCTTGACAGCGGCCGGGGACGACCACCACCACCCCGCCGTGCAATCGGCCGCGGATCCAGAGTGCCCGGGTGAACAGGCCCCGGCGCGCCGCGCAACGAGACAACGAGGAGCATCGCGTGTCCATCGGCACTGACGCTGAGACCAAGAAGAAGATCATCGCCGAGTACGCCACCAACGACGGGGACACCGGCTCCCCCGAGGTCCAGGTCGCGCTGCTCACCCACCGCATCTCCCACCTGACCGAGCACCTCAAGACCCACAAGCACGACCACCACAGCCGTCGTGGTCTGCTTCTGCTCGTCGGTCAGCGTCGGCGACTGCTCAACTACCTGCAGAAGACCGACATCGGGCGCTACCGCTCCATCGTGGAGCGTCTCGGCCTGCGTCGCTGACATGACAGGAGCGGCATCCTCCGGGGTGCCGCTCCTGCCGTTCCGGCCCCCGGGCCGCTACGGTGACCACGAGGTCACACCCTCCACAACTCCACATCGATCCCACACACAGGAGCGACCCGCGGACGTCCGCCCGGTCCTCGGTAGTGGCCTTCGGAACCGGTACGCCGGCCACCGCGGGCCTCGATCGAAGACCGGCCACCTTCCCGGGGTCTCACCGGCACCGTGACGCACGGTGCCCCTGCTGCGCCCCGCCCTGGCCCGACGTCGCCGCCGTACTTCTCGGCACCCCGTCGGCCCGGAGGGCGCCCCGCGGTCCGCTCCGCGAACAGAAAGGGGCCACCCTTGACCGAGGGACCCGCTATCTACGCTGTCGAGACCACGATCGACAACGGCTCGTTCGGCAGCCGCACCGTCAAGTTCGAGACCGGGCTGCTCGCCCGACTGGCCGCCGGTTCGGTGACCGCCTACCTCGACGACGACACCATGCTGCTCTCGGCCACCACGGCCGGCAAGCACCCCAAGGACAACCTCGACTTCTTCCCCCTGACGGTCGACGTCGAGGAGCGGATGTACGCCGC
>JAUYLL010000062.1 GCA_030698375.1 Nocardioides sp.
GCACAGCCACGTTGACGGCCGCAGCCAACTCGGGCACCGTCAGCCCCGCCTTCAAACGCAGTGCTCTGAGATCAGGAACCTCACCCTCCATGTGAATTAGACGAAGGGTCGGGATGTCGAGCGCTCTAGCAAGCTTGACCAAGAAGCCCGGCCGAGGAACCGACGCGCCCAGCTCCCAACGAGATATGCGCTCCCCACCGGCGGCACCAACTAGACGCGCCCTAGTGGCTGCGGCGGAACAAGGGTCGGGCTCCGCTCGACCCTTGCGGCGGACATTGCGCGCTTCAGGCACGCGCGTCTTTCCGCCGTCTGGCGCGCGTGACCGTGGACGCCCCCCCGGTCCGGGTTGGCGACGCTGCTCAGTCGAGCTCTGAACGGGCAGGCGGACGGTGCTTTTCAGGCACGACGGCCTTGCGCGGTCCGACTCCGCCTAAGCCGACGCAACGGACTGAGCCAACCAGAAGTTGCAGAGGTCGATAGAGCTTCGCTTCGATAAGTCCCAGGTCCGCGAGTCCGATGGGCACGGGCAGTCGCCACGACACGGACTTGCGCCGATGTTGTAGAGGCTCGGCCGAAGACAGTCCGAGTGCGTCGAGCAGTTCGGTCGTGACCTGACGTTCGACGTACCGCCACGATTGGGGCGGTTCCAATCCGAGCTGTCGGAGATGGCTCAGCGGTACGCCATCGCCGCTGCGGCGCGGATGTGTCAGTTCGAGTGCGGAAGCGGTCTCGCTTCCTTGGAAGTAGTGGTTGAACTCGGCCCGGGTAACGCCGGCGGTGGCCCCGAACTTCTTCCAGATGTCACCTGGGGTCGAGGTGTGGACTTCCTTGAGCTGGGCCACTCCTAGGACGGTCTTTGCTGATCCGGACCCATAGATGATGACGACGTCCGGTCGGTCGCGCGGGCCTTTGCGGCGCAGTTCGACCGTCTTCGTTCCCTCAAGTATCGCGTTGGCGAAGCGGGGCTGGATCGACATCAGCAGACCGAACCGCTCGTCGGATAGGACGCCTACTTTGGAGTCAATCCCCGCAGGGGCCAGCGGGGGACTCATCCGGGTGCACCCTCCTCGTAGACACGGAAGAAGTCTTCCTCATCGATCTGTCGTGGTGACGGTAGCGGCTCCATCCGACTATTCATCGCGCGTAGGCGTTCCAGGGACACCGGACGGGTGAAGAACTCCGTGTCGCCGAATCTGACGGCCATCGCTTTCCCGTGCTTGGCCTGCCTCCCAATCTGCTCCGCACCGAGCACGCCCAGGTGCCGGAACCGACCGTGGAGCGTGGCCGGGTCGGCGACGACCACTTGGTCCAGCCGGGAGGATGCGACAACCCTTCTCTCTCCGCTGACGTACCAAAGAACCCGTCCGGGTGCTTCTAGGACAGGAGGTGATGGTGCTCGGTAGTACACGTGTTGACGGGAGAGTCCGAGGGTCGGATCGCTGTCCCATAGTCCGGTATCGCGCCCCAGGAGAGCGTCGGCAGGGGCGGGACGGATCGGGACCAGGAAGCACTTCAGCCCAGCGTCACGTACTTTCAGCGGCCAGTGCGACCGCTCCAGCGCGGCAAGCACCCGGGGGGCGGGTAGCGATCCGGCGTCGGAAGGTGCCGTCCCGAGACGCGCAGCGACTTCTTTCCGCGACAGCACACCATTGATAACCGCTGCGCCCCAGAGGTCACCGTGCTGCTGGAACCCGCAGTCGGGCATGGTGCCAAGGACCGCGGGGCTCAGGAATCGGTCGCGGATCAAGATGCGCTCGACACTCGCCGACGCTGCTTCCCGTCGGAGCAGGTGGATGAGCTGGTTCGCCAGCGTTCGGGCGAGTGGCGAACTGGCCACACGGAAGAACGACACCGCTAGCTCATCCCCAGCGAGGACGAAGAACATCGCTGCCGCGACCGAGCCGTCCGGGCCCCGTATGACACGTCGTGAACCAGACCGGCCGGCTTCCTGTGCGGCGGACCGGAGAACTGCCTTGAAGTGGGTGCGGCGTTCGTTGGCTCCGTGATTGAGCAGTGGCCTCAGCTCGTCGTCGACCCGTGCGTCGCCTTCTGCCACCGTGAAGCCGGTGTCGCGGAGTCGCACCGGTGAGTAGCTGGCCGCGTCACGAATTTCGTCAAGGTGGACAAGCAGGTCCGCTGGAGTTGAAACCCAAATGTCGGTGAACGGTGCTGCGGCAGCAGACAGGAGGTTCACGAGGTTCTCGTCGCGCGTCACGAACGCTTCTGCCCCACCCACGGCTGCCTGTGCGATGAGCTTCGCGTCAGTGTGCAGTGACGTGTCGCGGCTGAGGTCGTCTGCCGGTAATGCTCCGATGATCTGTGCTGTGAGTTTGATCGCCGGGTCGTGGCCATCTGCGGGTGGGCGTCCAACAATCTTGTAGGACGCTTGCGCCGTGCCTAGGAGCCGTTGGCGCAGCGCGTCGTCCTCGATCGCATTGAACTCCAGAAGGTTGCCGGGGGTGAGGACAAGGTCGATGTCGTCGGCGAGCCAGTCCGCGGCAAGCGCCTGGGATTGTTCTGCGCGCTCTCCTCTGCCGTCCTCGTGCAGGTCTCGGAAGACGTTGGTGTCCATGGCGACAGGCATCCGAGCCGACTCGGCGGCAAGTGAGGAGAAGAGATCGCCGTGCCCATGGTCGCGCCACCACGCGGTTAGCAGGTGGCCTTCTTTACTTCTGCCCGGCGCGTTCGAGCGGACCTCGAACCCGAGACGCGGCCACGCATGGGTAGCAGGCCAGTCTCGGCGACACCTCAACGCGATACCTTCTCGGTCCGCGTGAACCCTGCTCAGCTCGTCGACCAGGAGCTGGGCGACTCCTTCGCCGCGACGGGCCGGTTCTACGCACAGCTGGACGAGGGTCACGCGAGTCTTGGGGAGCCTGAAGATCGTGTAGCCGAGAAGGTCTTCGCCTCGGACAGCGACCAGGATCAAGCGCTTGGCCGCGTAGTCGGCGTAGGCCGGCAGCGGGAGCATCCCCAACCACCGCTTGTGCCGCTCCGCCAGGTGGAACACCTTGGCGAGGAGTTTGTCCTCGGCAGGGTCGAGCAGGCGAACCACTACGGGTAGCGCGTTGCTCATCCGACTCGATCCTCTCCACGGTGTACCGGGATTGTTCCAGCCTGTGCGCGACCCTCCGGGTGTTTGCACTAAGTCATCACTGCTGCTTCAGCCTCACCGGCGTTGGCATGCACGTCGTTGCCGTCGTCGACCCCGTAGAAACTTCGCCCAATCCCCCGGAGGTGTACATAGAGTCATTCCGCCCAACATGACGTCGTTTGAGACCCTCGACAGTGACCACAAGGCTGCCATTGGTTGCCGAGGTGTGGGTCGGTTGCTCTGGCTCAAGGCGTTCGACAAGGTCATCGTCCGCAGCGCGTTCGAGGACGAAGATGGCTCCCTGTCCACCCGCCGGTTCAGATTTTCGGTTGATCGCGAGGTCGAGCACGAGGAATCTCCTGACGGCGTCGAGGAGCCTGGGACTGTGGTGCACCTCGAGGGGTTCAAAGACGCCTACCAGCGGAACGCGCCGAAGATGGTCGACGCCATTGCTCGAGAGGTCTTCGAACACTGCATCTGGTACTTCCTCCGGCCGGGTGGCGCACCGGAGGTCGTCGTCGTCGACGAGAACGAAGCAGTCCCCCTCGAGAAGTTGCTCGAAGACTTTGTGCACTCCGACCTCCCGACAACAAGCGTCGACGTAAAGGGCACCAAGTTCGAGATGGCCAACCTTCGCCTCAAGTCGTCCACCCGGAACCCAACGCCACGTCTGTTCTGGTGCGCAGCGAATCGCGTAGTCATGGACGAGAACCTGACTAACAAGATCGCGGGCCTCTACGGCCGGTTGAGAGACGAGACCTCCGCCGAATTCACCTACGTCTGCTACCTCTCGTCGGACTTCCTCGACGAGCACGTCCGCGCCGACCGCACGACCTTCGATCTGGACGAGCGGGTGGCCGGCGAGGCAATCCTCGACGACATTTCGCTTGACGACATCCGAGCAGCGGTCCTGGCAGAGGTCGAGCGGCTCCTAACCGAACCGCTCGCCATGGCCCGCGACGAGGGCAAGGCGCGAGTAACCGACTTCGTCAGCAGGCGTGCACCTCGATACCGACCCGTTCTGTCCCGGCTCGAGACGCTCGGCGTCACCGTCGATCCGACCATCAAGGATCAAGACCTCGAGCTGCTCCTGCATCGCAACCTCCAGAAGCTCGAAGCGGACGCGCTTGCTCAGACACAGACGGTCTTCGCGGAGGTCGGCTCGCTGCCGTTCGAGGATTACAAGGAGAGCCTGACCCGCTACCTCGACACCATCAACGACATCAACCAGTCTGACCTCGCTGCCTATGTCTCTCGCCGTCGAGTCATTCTCGACATCCTCACGAGGCTCATCGCAACGAACGAGCACGGGAAGTACTCCCGCGAAGACGTAATCCACTCGTTGCTCATGCCAATGCGCACCGAATCGAATGAAATCGGAACCGACGCATCGAACCTTTGGATCCTCGATGAGCGTCTCGCTTTCCACGACTATCTGGCTTCCGACAAAACACTCAAGAGCATGCGCAGATGGCCGCCAAGTTGTCGCACGCGACGGTCGTCTTTGTCGACGCAAGATCCTCGCTCACGTCGGGTCTGCCCATACTGAAGCCGAGCTCGGGATCCTGCTTGAACGGGCACGCGGGCTTGACGGCACAGGTGAAGGCCGAGCTCGCCTCCACATCAAGCACCGCCGCACCCGCCCCTACCGACCCCAGACCAACGGCAAGGTCGAACGCTTCAACCGCACCCTGCTCGAAGAATGGGCCTACGCAGTCGAGTACCGATCAGAAGCCCAACGCCTAGCCAGCTACCCGGCCTGGCTCCACTACTACAATCACCACCGCGGACACACCTCACTCAAGGGCAAGTCACCCATCGACCTCCTGCCCAACGTGCCCGGACAGAACACCTAGCGCCTCGAGAGGGCGGGTCGCACCAAGTGAGTCTTCGCAGCTCAGCGCTCTACTTGCGGGAGCACTGGTCGCCACTTCTGCACGCATTCTGCACGGAGCGGGGGCAGTGTGCCGGCTCAGGACATAGGAAAGTCATCTCTCAAGACATAGGAAAGTGCTGGCCGAGAGCGTGCGGGCATGCCAAAGGCCCGCCTGGTCATCACTGCCGTCGTCCTTGAGCACCGCCAACAAGCAGAGGTCGCCCGCAGTTACGGCGTCTCGCAGAGTTGGGTGAGCAAGCTCGTAGCCCGATACCGAGCCGAGGGCGAGACCGCGTTCGAACCCCGCTCCAGACGCCCGCACACCAGCCCGACCGCGATCCCCACCGCGACCGTCGACCTGATCCTCGAACTGCGCGACAAACCAGCCACCGCGGGCCTGGACGTCGGGCCCGACACCATCGCCTGGCACCTGACCCAGCATCACCACACAGCCGTGTCGGTGGCCACCATCAGCCGCTACCTGTCCAAGGCCGGGCTCGTGGTCCCCGAGCCGAAGAAGAAGCCGAAGTCGTCCTAAATCCGCTTCGAAGCAGCAATGCCGAACCAGACCTGGCAGTCCGACTTCACCCACTACCCACTCACCGACACCGAGACCTTCCCCAAAGGCATCGAGATCATCACCTGGCTCGACGACTGCACCCGCTACGCCCTGCACCTGTCCGCGCACCCGGCGATCACCACCACGATCGTGAAAGCCACCTTCCGCAAAGCCGCAGCCCAGCACGGCATTCCCGCATCCACCCTGACCGACAACGGCATGGTCGCCGATGATCTCGAGGCGGTCCTCCACCCCAAGCCCCTTCATCTGCTCCAGCAGCGCTCGATCGACCATGCGGTTACAGGTCAGTTACGGGTCACCACCAAGGCCCTGATTGACACCCAGCGTCCCGGAGCTTTCGAACCAACCATCGTGGCGTGACTCAGAGGGACTCAACGCGTTCTGGACCGAAAATTTGGGGCTGCACAGTGGAAATGGTGGCCAACGGCGTCAGTCAGCGGCCGGTAGACCCGAAGACCGCGCTCAGACACGCTCAAATTGGGCCATCACGGATCAAGCGCGAGGGCCATGATAGTCGTGGTGATGCGTGGTGCCCGTCGCACCTGCAACGACGACCAGCAGCAAGGTCAGCGAAGCGGTGCCCGCGACCAGTATCCGGGCAACTGGGACTGTCAGGTCGCCCCGGCGGGTCGCCAGCAGTAGACCAAGCGCTGCTGCGGCCATCAGTTCGAGTCCCGACGCCGCTGCATCGGGAATCCCAACGGGCTCCACGTGCCGGACGCCCGAGACGAAGACCACCCCCGTGGTCCGCGAGATGACCCACAGGAGGACGAGCCCCAGATTCCCAACCAGGGCCATGAGGAGCAGCCGACGCGTGACCTTGTACAGAACAAGGGCGGCCCAGCTCACCTGCAACACCGCCGTAGAAACGAAAAACGCCGCAACATACGAGTGTGATCGATGGTCCTCGGCGGAGAGAAGGTGGATCCAGCCTGCACCGGTTATCAGAACGACCGCAGCCGTGACGAAATGACGACGCGCGGGGACGACATCGTCGAGGTTCGTAGCCGGCACGTCCTCCACCTTCTCCAGGTGCTCGAGCGCGCAGCAGCGGCGGCTGGTCGATGGTATATGGGCGCCGGGCATGGGTCGTCTCTTCGCCTCAGCGGGCGGCGTACTCGAACATCTGGTCGCCGTCCGAGCCGTGGATCGCTGCGTTGAACGAGATGATCACGCGCTCCCGGTCGCCGTTGTACGCCATCGCCTGGTGCATCAGCCAGGACGGGAACACCAGCAGTTGCCCCTCGACCTGGTCGACGTCGAGGTGGGGCTGCTGCAGATAGGCGTTGCCGACGTCGACGAAGGCGCCGCCCAGCGTCGTGAAATGGGGACCGTAGAGGCGGGTCACGCCGTTCGCGGCGCCATACACAGGATGTTGCTCGCGCTCGGCGGGCGGGTCGATCTGCACGATGTAGACACCCGACCATGAGCAGTTCCCGTGGGTGTGCACGTCGTGGGCGGCACCACCGCCGGCGACCTGGAACCACAGCCCTTCGAGGCCGACCGTCAGTTCCTGGACGCGCCCGGCCCAGTGCTCGGCGTTGACCTGCTCGACGGTCTGCGCGATGCCGTTCACGATGAACTGCACGAGCCGGTTCCAGTCCGGATTCTTCACCCGCGTCAGCAGATCGTCGTCGCTTGAGAAGAACGGCCCGCCGGGGGCGACCCCGCGCTGGCGCTCCTGGTCCTCGCGGATGCCCGCGAACTCCTCGACAAGTGCCGCGTTGACAATGTCCGCCTGGTCGTAGCGGTAGATGCCGATCGGGGTCGGCCAGAGCAGGTGCAGGCCCGTGTTGATAGTGCTCATGAGCGGATACTTAATCGAGCCACCCCACGAGTCAACCGTGGTTCTAGTCTCCACTTATGTATGAGGTCTCCGTAAGCCTTGCGGCCTGCGTCCGTTCGGGAACCCGCGTCGACGTCGCATGGATCGTGTCAACCGATGCTGCGCCCGGACATCGCCCGGATGAGGCGCTCGCCCTGACTGCCGGCGGGGGCCGGATGGGCACGCTGCTGGGCGGGGCGCTCGACGACCAGATTGCCGGGCTTGTCGCCGGCGGGGTGACCAGGCGCCTCGTGGGGGTCACCGTGGACACGGTCGGTGCGCTGGTGTCCGGCGTACCGGAGGGGACCGGCGCCCAGTGCCTGATCGTGCCGGCATCCGACTTCCCCGACGGCACCTGGGACGAGGTGTTCGCTGGTCGACCGGTGTGTTTCGTCGTCCAGCTCGACGGCGACCAGGTGACCAGTGTGGACAGGTACGGTGAGGCCAACGTCGCCGACCTCGGCGAGGAGGCTGCACGGGTCTTCTCCCGAGGGGTCACCGCCTCGATCGTCGAGGAGGACCGGGTGGTCACTTCACTCTGGCCGGTGCCCCGCCTGGCCGTCGTCGGCGGCGGATCGATCGGGGACGCCCTCGAGGCGGCCGCCGGGCCGCTGGGGTGGCAGGTGCACCGGTTAGCCGGGCCCGCTGACGCCGCCCCCGTGCTGCTGGGCTTCGGCGTCCTCGACCTGGTCGTCGTCGGCATCCACGAACTCGGAGCCGCCGGCGGGGCACTCACCGCTGCGCTGTCCGGCAGCGCCGGATACGTCGGCGCCCTCGGCACCCCCGAGATGAACGCCTCCCGACTGGACTGGCTGGTCTCCCGGGGCGTCGAGGGCATCGAGCGGATCCACGGCCCGGCCGGGCTCGACCTGGGTGCCCGGCGGCCCGCCGAGGTCGCGATCGCGATCATCGCCGAGGCTCTCGCCGCGCGATCCGGACACAGCGCTCGACCGCTCGGCGTGCGCTGACCTCCGGCGGCAGCGCGAGTTCAGGGGTCCCTTAATCGCTTGTGGTGTCCGTCACTCGCAACGCCTATTCTGGTGGGAATTGTAGGAAGGGACTGCTCATGACTGACCCGACGCTGATCAACACGCCCGACGACGAGACGGAGGTGGTCACGGCGATCTACCACGCAGGCGAGCCCACCGTCGACTACGGCCAGGTCTGCGGCAACACCGACGTGTGCCGCAGCATGAAGGGCATCTCGTTCGGCGACATGGTCGACGAAGGCACCGACCTTCGTACTGCCTGGCAGGAGCAGCTCGCCCGCGACGGAAAGCTGGACCGTTCGGCCGGCACCATCGGTGACATCGTCGCGGGCCGGCGGTGAGCACGGGGGTCGGCGAGCTTACCGACCAGCTCGAGGCCGTCGGCTATCTCGCGGATCGTGGCCTGGCCACGGCCGCGTACGTCGCGCTGACCCTCGGCCGGCCGCTGCTGCTCGAGGGCGAGGTCGGGGTCGGCAAGACTGAGGTCGCCAAGGCGCTCACCACAGTCCTCGACCGGCGGCTGATCCGACTCCAGTGCTACGAGGGCATCGACGTCCACCAAGCCCTGTACGAGTGGGACTATGCGCGTCAGATGCTGCAGATCCGCGCGCTCGGAGACGAGGAGCTCCACGCCAGCGAGACCGTGCCGAGCCTGTACGGCCCCGAGTTCCTCCTCGAGCGGCCGCTCCTCGCGGCCGTGCGAGCCGGGAGCTCGGCAGTGCTGCTCATCGACGAAGTCGACCGTGCCGATGACGAGTTTGAGGCCTTCCTGCTCGAGCTGCTCTCCGATTTCCAGGTCAGCATCCCGGAGATCGGCACGGTGCGCGCGGAGAGCCCCCCGCTCGTCGTCCTCACCTCCAACCGCACCCGAGAGTTGCACGACGCGCTCAAGCGACGCTGCCTCTACCACTGGGTCGGCTATCCGGAGGCGGAGCGCGAGCTCCAGATCGTGCTGACGCGGGCACCCGGCATCGCGGCCGAGCTGGGGCGCAAGGTGGTTGCGGCCGTCAACCGGCTTCGCGACCTCGACCTCGCGAAGCCGCCGGGTGTTGCCGAGACCATCGACTGGGTCCGGACCATTGACGTGCTCGGGAGCAACGACTTGGACGCCGGCATCGCGGCAGACACGCTGGGCGCCGTGATCAAAGACCGCGACGACCTCGACATCGTGGTCCCGGCGCTGGAGCGCGTTGTTGCCGGCCACTGACCAGGCCGCGCGCACGGGGAGCGACCTCGTCGCCCGCCTCGCCGGGTTCGCGCGCGCGCTGCGGGAGGCCGGCCTCGTCGTCGGTACCGGCGACCTGCTGACCTACGGCGAGGCGACTGCCCTGCTCAACCCGACCGACCTGGTCGACCTCTACTGGGCCGGGCGCACCACCCTCGTCACCCGCCGTGACCAGCTCCCGGTCTACGATGAGGTCTTCCGCCAGTACTACCTCGACCAGCCCGCCCCTCCGGGTGAGCCCGAGCCCTGGTCGGTCAAGCAACGCTCCGACGCAACCGCCACCTTGCAGCTGCCCGACCCGGAGAGGGGCCCTGAAGGCACGCCCGACGACGAGCAAGAGGCGCGGATGGGCCTGATGGCCTCCACCGCCGGAACGATGCGGCACCGGGCCTTCGGCGATTGCTCCCCTGCCGAGCTCGCCGCGATCCGTCAGCTGATGCGTCGGATGAGGCTCGTGCCCCCGCGCCGCCGTTCACGCCGCCAGCGCCACTCGCGCCGTGGCACCACCCCCGACATGCGGCGGATCGTGCGGAGGACGATGCGCCACCACGGCGACCCCACCGAGCTGGCCTGGACGCGGCGGAAGCCGCGCACCCGCCGCCTGATCCTGATCCTCGACGTCTCCGGCTCCATGGCCGACTACTCCCGGGCGCTTCTGCAGTTCGCTCACGGCACCCTCCGGTCATCGAGGAAAGTAGAGGTCTTCTGCTTTGGCACCCGGCTCACCCGGATCACGCACCAGTTGGAGAAGCGCCGACCCGACGAGGCCCTCCGCGCCGCGGGCGAGCGGGTCGTGGATTGGGAGGGCGGCACCCGCATCGGCGAGTCGATCGACACCTTCGTCAAGGTGTGGGGGCGCCGCGGGATAAGCCGCGGTGCGATCGTCGTGATCTGCTCCGACGGGCTGGAGCGCGGCGCAGCGGAGACCCTCGACGCCGCGATGCAGAAGCTGGCGCGGCTGAGCCACCGGATCGTGTGGCTCAACCCGCACAAGGGAGATCAGGGTGACACCTGGGTGCCGTCCAGCCTTGGCATGATGGTTGCGGCGCCGTACGTCGACGAGATGCTGCCCGGGCACGACCTGGCCAGTTTGGAAGAGTTGGCCGCCGTGCTGCCGAGGCTGCGCTGACATGGGACCGAACCAGGAGTCGCACAATGGATCCGACTAGTTGGAGCGTGACGATCGAGGCAACCGGGGAGCGGCCGATGACCCGCGAAGAGATCGTCGCGCTCGCCGATGCCGTGATCCCCTACGACGGGGTTGCCTCCGGGATCGGCAGCACGACGTACGGCGTGCAGATCCTCATCGAGGCGTCCAGCCGCGAGGAGGCCACCGAACTCGCCAAGGTGGTGTTCGCCGAGGTCGTCGCGAAGTCCGGGTTGCCCGACTGGCCCGTGTCCCGGCTGGAGCTCCTGACAGAGGCGGAGGAGCTGGACGACATCCAGCCAGTGATCACGCACGAGCGCCACGAGCCGTGAGCCGGTTGCGATGATTCGCCTGGGATCCCTTGCGGGCTACTCGTTCGAGGGCCCACGGGTGCTGGCCGGATGGACCCCGCCACCCGTGGCCGCGGTCTACGCGATCTTCTACCCGACGCACCCCGACCAACCGGCGTCGGAGCGGCTGGCCGTGTGCTACATCGGCCACGCCGACGACCTGTCGACGCTTGGTTTCCCGTTCCGCCACCCACGGTCCGAGTGCTGGATCGCGCGGGCAGGCAACAAGTTCCGCCTCAAGATCGCGACCTTCGAGGCTCCCGGCGGCACCGCCGCGCACCGCGAGCAGATCGTCCAGGAGCTGGTCGCCGTCTACAGACCGAGCTGCAACGAGAAGCAGTACGAGAACACGTGGGAACCGCACTGGATCGGCGAGTACGACGCACCGACGACAGGACCGCTGACCACCAGCATGAGCCCCGACGAGACGCGCCGAGAGTAGTTTCCCGCCACGTGCGGAGTGTCTCCCAGCAGCCAGTTCTATACAGACACAGACAGGGAGAGACCCAGCGCCCGTCGGCGCTGGGTCTCTCCCTGTTCTCGCTATGGAAGGTCAGGTCCCGGAGTGGCGACCGTGACCCGTACCAGCAGGCACACCGTTCGGCTGGTAGCCGACCGCGTCGTGGAGACGCGAGCGGCGGGTGCCTGACGCGGGGCGGGCCGGAGCCCGGTCCTCGGCGGTCAAACCACCTTGACGAGCTGTCATCGGTGAGACGCCGGTGATGATTCCTTCTGCGAAGCCGTAGAGCAACGGTAGTGCGCCTGCCACCACTCCACCGGTCCGGTTGATGTGCTCGAGACCGGGCCGGATCGGGCCGGCGTTCGCCTTGATCTCGCGGACCAAGTCGTTGCACTCCTCGAGCGAGCCTGCGATGCGCGTAAGGCCCGAGCCGACGATGAAGAGGTAGATCGCCAGTCCCGCGATCAGCGCGACGATGTCGATGACGCTCCAGAGCACCATGTCAGGCCCTTACCTTCTCGTAGACGCGACCCAGGAACAGGTGGTGCTTGAGACCTTCGGCGAGTACGGCCTCGACGCCGTCGGCGGTCTCGGCGATCAGCGCGGTGTCCTGGGTGTTGGCAGCCGCGGCCTTGAGTTTCTCGCGGACTTGCGTCACTTCCCGCTCGATCTTGGTGACCAGCACGACCAGCACGGTGAGCAGCGCGGCCACCGCCAGCACGACGACCAAGCCGAGGATGTTCGCGATGGTCCACAGCCTGTTGCTGTCGTCGGAGACCATGACGGTGATCAAGGGATCCATCTCAGCCACCCAGCCTTTCTCGTCCGCGGTGAAGGCCGGCGACGATCGCGCCGGCGTGCTCGATGGTGGTGCGCAGGCCAGCAAGCCCGGCAGTGTTGGTGACCGACTCGGCCAGGGATTCGTTGATGACCCCGGCTTGATCTCCGATCCGGTGCGCGAGCAGCAGGATCGGCACCACCAGCGCGACGACGACGACGACGACGACGAGTCCGATCACGTAGCCGAGGGTCCATCCAGCGTTGGCACTCATGTGACTCCTTCAGATGGCCGCGGTGAAGTCGCGGACGGGCTTGAGGCTGGCGTTGACAGAGTCGACGACACCCGGGACGGTGCGGGTCCGCTCCGCGATAGCGTCGACGCCGCCGATCACACCGTCAAGATCGACCACGGTCGACTTCAGGTGCAGGATCACGCGGAGCAGGCCGATCGCAGCGGCGGCGATGATGAGGGTCGCGAGGATGATCGTGACCCAGGCAGCAGCAGGCATCTCGTTCTCTCCTTCTCAGCCCAGCAGTTTCGCGACTGACGAGCCGTAGCGGGCCGCCCCGACCGCGACCTCGTGGACAGTGCGGTCGGTGGTGGCGAGCTGGGCGGGGACACCGTCCAGCTCGCCGGCCAATGCTCCACCGTTGGCCAGGATCGAGGCGGCCGCATCGCGGATCCGCTCCAGCGCCCCGAGGACGCGGCTCAGCAGGACGACGAGCACCGGTACGACGACGAGTAGCAACACGAGGTTGCCGATCCACCACAACATCTGCGGTCTCCTTCTGACTAGCTGATAGTGGGCTGGTAGGGCGCGAAGAACCGCTTGACAACACGCAGGATCGCCATCCTCATCGCCTGCATGCCGATCGCGAGACCGCTGGCCGGCTTGGCGGTCATGTTCGACACGTCCTCACCGCGCTCGATCGCATCGATCCGGAGCTGGACGTTCTGGGCGAACTGGCCGATGAGCACGGCGGTGACGTCCGCCACCATGCCGCGGCCGTACTGGGCGGCGGCACCGGACAGGGTCAGGTCGATTGCCATGTTGGCTTTGGTGCCCTTCGGCGCAGGCGTCAGCTGCGCGGTCAGCACCATCGAGGCGTTGCCCCGACCCTTCTCGTCCGCGCCGGAGCCGCTGATGACCAGCCGATTGGAGGTGTGGTCGCGCTCGAGCACCTTGGCGTCACCGGCGAAGGCCAGCCTGATCGGCCCCATGCTGATGCCGACCCTGCCCTTGTACTGGTCATCTCCCAGGTCGTCGGTCAGCTCGGTGCCGGGAAGGCTCGCGGCGACCTGCGGGATGTTGTTGAAGAACTCCCACACCTTGTCGATGGGCTGAGCAAGGACGATCTCGTTCTCGATGAGCATCGCAGGACTCCTCTCAGTCCGTCTTCACCGGCGGCGCACCGGACACGTCAGTGCGCTTGGTGAGCGCCTCATAGACCCGGTCAGGAAGCATCGGCATGTCGATGTTGCGGACCCCGAGGTGCGAGAGGGCGTTGACGACCGCGTTGACGAAGGCAGCTGGGCCACCGACGGTGGCACACTCCCCCACGCCCTTGGCGCCGATCGGGTGGTGCGGCGAGGGCGTGACGACCTCGTGCAGCTCCCAGCCGGGCGTCTCCCATGCGGTCGGCAGCAGGTAGTCCATGAAGTTCGAGCCGATGCAGTTGCCGTCGGCGTCGAAGGTGATGAACTGCATGCTCGCCATGGCGTACGCCTCGGTCAGGCCACCCTGGATCTGTCCCTCGACGATCAGCGGGTTGATCCGCACGCCGCAGTCATCGACCGCTACGAAGCGGAGCACGTCCCACACCCCCGTCTCCGGGTCGATCTCGACTGTGCAAACGTAGGCTGCGAACGGCCAGGTGAGGTTCGGCGGGTCGTAGTACGACACCGCCTCCAGACCCGGTTCGAGACCGTCGGGCATGTTGGAGTAGGCCGCCAGGGCCGTCTCCTGGATGCTGACCCCGCGGGCGGGCTGGCTGCGCACGTAGAACCGGCCGAGCTCCCACTCGACGTCCTCCTCGGACACCTCGAGAAGGTGGGCCGCGATTTTGCGGGCCTTGGCCTTCACCTTGCGGGCGGCCATGGCGATGGCCGCGCCGGCAACCGGCGTGCTTCGCGAGGCGTAGGTGCCCATGCCGAACGGCGCGGTGTCGGTGTCGCCCTCCTCGACGACGATGTCCTCGGCTGGCAGCCCGAGCTCGTGCGCGACGATCTGCGCCCACGTGGTTTCGTGCCCCTGTCCCTGGGTCTTCGCGCCGGTCCGAAGCATCGCTTTGCCGGTCATGTGGACCCGCAGTTCGGCGGAGTCGAACATCTTGATGCCGAGGATGTCGTACTCGCGACTGTTGCCGGCGCCGAGCGGCTCGGTCATGGTCGAGATGCCGATGCCGAGGAGTCGCCCTTGCTTGCGGGCTTCCGCCTGCTCCTTGAGGAAGCCTTCGTAGTCGATCTCCTTGAGCGCGAGCTCGAGGCACTTGTTGTACTGCCCCGAGTCGGTGAGGAAGCCGTACGGCGTGCGGTGGGGGAAGTCGTCGTCCTTGACGAAGTTGATCCTGCGGAACTCCGCCTGGTCGATGCCCGCGTCGTCGGCGGCAGCCTGGACCATCCGCTCCTGGAAGAACATTGCCTCGGTGACCCGGAACGAGCACCGGTAGGCAACGCCGCCCGGCGCCTTCGTCGTGTAGACGCCTCGTGAGGCCATGTGAGCGTAGGGGATGTCGTAGGACGCGAAGGCCGAGTGCATCAGGCCGATCTTGAACTTGCTCGGCTGTGCGTCGGCGAAGAAGGCGCCGTGGTCGGACAGGGTGTTCATCTTGACGGCGAGGATCTTGCCGTCCTTGCGCATGGCGACCTGGCCGTCGAGGTAGACGTCGCGGCCGAAGCCGGTCGAGATGAGGTTGCCGGTCCGGTCCTCGACCCACTTGACCGGACGCTCGGTGAGGATCGAGGCGAGGATCGCGACGACGTAGCCCGGGTAGATGGGCACCTTGTTGCCGAAACCGCCTCCGAGGTCGGGCGAGATGATCCGGATCTGGTGCTCTGGCAGCTCGGCGATCAGGGCGACCGCGGCACGGACGATGTGCGGCGCTTGGCTGGTCAGGTAGGCGGTGAGCTTGCCGGTCGCACGGTCGTAGTCGGCGATCGCGCCGCACGCCTCGAGCGGGCAGGGGTGCGAGCGCGGGTAGTGCAGCTGGAGCCGAGAGACGACGTCGGCGGTCGCGAAGGCAGCTTCAGTGCCGGCCTGGTCGCCGACCTCCCAGTCGAAGACGACGTTGTCGGTTTGGCCGAGCTTGTCGTCACGGATGATCGGTGCGCCCGGGGCCACGGCCTGCTCGGGGTTGACGATGGGAGGCAGCGGTTCGTACTCGACCTGAATGGCGGTCACCGCGTCCTTGGCGATGTAGGGGTCGTCCGCGATCACCGCGGCGACCTCCTGCCCCTGGAATCGGACCTTGTCGGTCGCCAGTACCGCCTGGGTGTCATAGCTCAGGGTCGGCATCCAGCCCAGGTTGCGCGTCGCGAGGGCCTCACCGGTCAGGATCAGGCGGACGCCTGGGATGGCCCAGGCCCGCGAGGCGTCGATGGACTTGATCCGGGCGTGCGCCATGGGGCTGCGGAGAATCTCCATGTGGAGCATGCCCGGTAGCACGATGTCGTCGAAGTAGTTGCCCTTGCCCCGGAGGAAACGGTTGTCCTCGACGCGGCGCCGGCTCGCACCCAGGCCACCGATCTTGATCTCGTCGACCGGCGCGGGAGCACCTGCGCGGGGGTCTGCGGTCTGCGTCACTGGTTCGCCCCCTTCTGCTTGGCAGTGTATTTCTCGACAGCTTGTGTCGGGTCCTCGCCCCGATCCTTCGCGGCCGCCCAAAGCACGGCTTTGACGATGTTCTGGTAGCCGGTGCAACGGCAGAGGTTGCCCGAGAGGGCGAACCGGACCTCGTCCTCGGTGGGGTCGGGGTTCTCGTTGAGCAGTGCGCGGGCGGCGAGCATCATGCCGGGGGTGCAGAAGCCGCACTGGAGGGCGTGCTCGTCCTTGAAGCCTTCCTGCACCGAGTCGAGCTCGCTGCCGGAGGCCATTCCTTCGACAGTGACGACCTCACGGCCCTCGGCCTGGACGGCGAGCACGGTGCAGCTCTTGACCGGCTTGCCGTCCATCAGCACCGTGCAGGCACCGCAGTTGGTCGTGTCACACCCGGTATGCGTGCCGGTGAGCTTCAGACCCTGGCGCAGAAAGTGCGCCAGGAGCAGCCGCGGCTCGACGTCCGCCGTGCGCTTCTGGCCGTTGACCGTGATGGCGACCCGGTTGACCGGGACGTCATCAGGTGTCGGGTCGGAGATCTCTTCGAACAGGCTGGTCATCAGGCCGCCCTCTCTTGATCCGTTGCGATGCCGGCGAGGATGCGCCGGACGAACGTGTGGACGATGTGCCGCTTGTAGTCGGCGCTGCCGCGGTGGTCGGACTTCGGGCTCGAGGCCTCGGCGGCCAGATCGGCGGCGCGCATGACGGCGTCCGAGCCGAGCGAGGAGTTCATCAGCGCCTCGGCCGCCGCCTCGGCGTTCACCGTGGCACCACCGACGCCGGTCAGCGCGATACCGGCGCGCGACACGCGGCCGGCATTGAACTCGAGTCCAATGGCCGCGCCCGCCGTGGCGAAGTCGCCGACGCGCCGCTCGAGCTTCAGGAACCCTCCGGCCACATCGCCCTTCGGCGCGGGGATGGTTGCCTCGATCGCGATCTCGGGGTACGACAGGACGTTCTGGAACGGTCCGGTCACGAAGTCCTTGACCATGATCGACCGCTTTCCCTCTGGGCCGTACGCGGTGACCGAACCATCGAGCGCGATCATGACCGCCGCCCAGTCGCCCTGAGGGTCGGCGTGACATACCGAGCCGACCAGCGTGCCGCGGCTGCGGACGATCGGGTCGGCGACGACCGGCACCGCCGCCGCAGCGGTCGGCTGGAGTCGGGCGATGTCGTCGGACCGCTCGATCTCTCCGTGCCTGGCCAGCGCGCCGATCCGGAAGGCCCCGTCGGACTCGACCTTGATGTAGTCGAGGCCCGGCAGGTTGTTGATGTCGACAAGGATCGAGGGGCTCGCGAACCGCAGCTTCAGGAGCGGGATGAGACTCTGTCCTCCCGCGAGCACCTTGCCTTCCCCCTCGGCCTTCTGGAGCAGCTCCACGGCCTCGTCGAGAGCGCGAGGCGACGCGTAGTGGAAGCGACCGGGAAACATGCTGGTCCTCCTAGAGGGAGTCGGGGGCGTCGATGGACAGCCGACGTCGGGGGAGGTACTCGGATTGCGGGTCCGGCACAGCGACCGGGCCGGCCTCGACCTCGGTGGGGTCGGGACGCGGCTGCTGGTGTGGTGGCCAAGGCCCCTGCACGGGCTGACCCGCGATCTTCAAGAAGTCGACGAACTGCGAGAAGGCCCAGATCGTCGGTGACACGCCGGTTCCCTCCTTAGGTGAGTTCTCGATCAACTCGTAAAATCGCGGGTTGCCCTGGCTGTGGCCGTCGGACTCGATCGTCGGCATCTGCGGCACCTCTCCTGATGCTGGGCGGGCCGCCACCCGGCGGTGCCACTGACAGCACACACTCGCGTGGCGCCCGTCACATAGCAACGGAGGATTAAGGCTTCACTGAGCAAGCCCGGTCACGACCACAACGTGACGTGCACGGACGGGCGGAACCGGCCCAGACCGGCCCCTCGACGACGCAGCATCGCCTGAGTCGCCCGCGGGTTGGCGACGAACCGGACCAGCTCCGTAGCAGCCGATGGTGCCCGGTTCTTGTCCAGGGTCGCGATGCTCCACTCCCCCCGGCCGCGCAGGATCGGAGCCTCGACGCGGGCCAGCGTTCCCTCCTCGAGGTCGCTGCCGACCGCGAACCCGACTGTCAGGCAGACACCGCGCCCGCGCTTTGCCTCCTCGAGCGCTGCGGCATGGCTTTGGAAGATCTGCTGCCGCTCCTCGGGAACGCCGATCCGCCGGACCATCTCGGACACGATCCCGCCGGGCTCCGTGACCGACAGCCCCAGTAACCACGCGAACTCGCGCATCCGGGTCAGCGACGGCGGTGTCTGGGTCGCCGGGTGCGCCGGAGCGGCCACGCAGATCACCTCGTAGTTGAGAAAGTGCGTGCTCGTCAGGTCGCTACTGCGAAGGTGGATCTGCGGCGCGATCACGGCGTCGAGCGACCGGGTCACGAGGTCGGACTCCAACTGCGAGCCCCGGATCGTCCGAAGCTCCACCTCGAGATCGTTGGCGCGCCGGGTGAACGCCTCGATCAGCCCGGGGGCGGCGTACTCCGCGAACAGGCTGCTGGCCCCCAGCCGCAGCAGGCGGCGCCCGCCGCCGGCCTGCCGCACCTCCCGGACGGTGAGCTCCTGCAGTCCGAGCAGCTGTGGGGCGCGGCCCGCCAGACGCAGGCCCCCCGGGGTGAACGCGAGTCCCGACCCCGTCCGACTGAACAGCTGATCGCCGAGCTCCTTGCGCAGGTGACCGACGTGGAGCGACACCGCAGCCTCGGAGACACCCAGTTCGGCGGCCGCAGCCTTCACCGAGCCGAGACGGGCCACCGCGGCGAAGGCACGGAGCTGGGCAGGCGTCATCGGGAACCTCCCGGAGACACGGTCATGGCCTGACCCCGGACGCGGTTAGGGTGGGCCTGTGACGATCCCGCAGCTTCGCGCATTCGCGGCGGTGGTGAGATACGGGTCGGTGAAGGCCGCGGCCGCTGAGCTGGGACTGACCGACTCTGCCGTCTCGATGCACGTGATCATGCTGCGCAAGGAGCTCGGCGATCAGCTCTTCACGCGAACAGGCTCGGGACTCGCCTTCACCCCGGGCGGGTTGCGCCTGGCGACTCGAGCGGTGGAGCTGCTCGGTCTGCAGACCCGCACCGCGCAGGAGGTCAGTCAGGCTGCGCAGGGTCTGCGGCTGCTGCGCGTCGGTTCGACGAGCCTGTTCGCCGAGCACGCAGCGCCGGGTCTCATCGAGGCTTTCACCCAGCGCGCACGGGACCTGGAGATCGAGCTCAGCGTGCACCGCCCCGAGGAGTTCGAGTCGCTTCTGCGGGCGCGGGCGATCGACGTGGCGATCGGGCCGCAGTGGCAGAGCCCGGTCGCGGGCATCGCCCAACGACCCTTCCTGGCGTACGACGTCGAGGTGGTCACGACGCCTGACCATCCACTGGCGGGCCGGCAGGTGAGCGCCGCCGAGGTCGCCGAGGCGACTTGGCTGTTGGGCCCGTCGGCGATCGGAGACGGCGGCATGATCCCGATGATGTTGTCCCGCTTGCGTGTTCCCGAGACGCATCAGCGGATCTTCCAGAGCGAGGCAGCAGCGCTGGAGGAGGTGCGCCACACGCCGTCGGTGACGCCCGTCGTGATCTTCTCGGTGTCGGCCGACCTGGCCGCCGGTCGACTGGTCAAGGTCATTGCACCCGGCACCCGGCACCGCGGCACCTGGGCCGCAGCCGCCCTCGACGACGACCGAGGGTCGACGGCGTCGGAGCTGCTCCGGTTCGTGCACACGCCGCGCGCGACCCAGGCCATGCTCCGGGGTTCCGGGGTGCCCATCAAACGCTTCCGTCCCGCCGTCTACGTGACGCTCTGGAACTGACGCGCGCGCGCTCCCCCACGATCGCGTCCAGACCGCGGCTGAGGTCCGCGAACGTCCGGGCCGGGACGAATGCGTCGCAGTAGGGCAGCGCCGCGGCCATTCCCGCGACCAGCGGCTCGTAACCGGACTCTCCTGCCCGCGGATTGAGCCAGACGACCCGGTGCGCCCGTCGCGCCAGCCGGCCGAGCTCGTGCGCCAACTGGTCGGGCGGGTCGGTGTCCCAGCCGTCTGAGGCGATGACGCAGATGGCGCCGCGCAGCACCTCGCCGTGGTGCGAGCCCAGCAGGTCGCGCAGGCTGCTGGCGATACGGGTCCCCCCGAACCGGTCCGCCACGCGCCGTGACGCCAGCTCCACGGCCACTTCCGGCGAGTGCCTGGCCAGCACCGGCGAGAGCCGGGTCAACCGCGTCGCGAAGGCGAACGTCTCTCCACCCTGGGCGGACACCGCACGCATCAGGTGTAGGTACGCCGCGGCGTAGGGACGCATGGACTCGCTGACGTCGCAGAGCACCACCAGCCGACGCCGGTCGAGGCGAGGCCGGACGCGGGCCATGTGGAGGGGCTCGCCGGCCGTCCTGCACCAGGCCGCGGCGGTACGCCGCAGGTCGATGCGCCCCGGCTGCCCGGGGATCCCTCGCCGTGTGCGTCTCCGCGGCCACTTCCGCGACTCCTTGAGCCGAGCCGCCAGCAACTCAAGGGAGGCCGGATCGAGGGCGTCGAACGGAGTCGTGTCGAGCCCATGTGTCCGGCTCGGCGCCGGTTCAGGGACCGACCGACCACCAGCACCGCCTGGCGCCTCCTCGGCGGCCGGGTTACCTCGCGTAGCCCATGGGAGCGCGGCCTCGGACCGAACGACGGGGACCTGCCCTGGCGCCGGACCCTGTCTCCGCCTGCCCTCCGGCGTGGCCGGGAGCGACGACGATGGGTAGGCGGAAGGGCGACCCGACAGCAGCTCGGCCACGATCCGGTCGAAGGTGGCGAGGTGACGCTGGTCGCGGACCAGACAGATCCGTAGGACCCAGTAGCAAGAGGTGCGACTGGCACCGCGACCGTGGTGATCTGGCAGGAGCTGCGTGAGCGCCGTCGTGCAAGCGTTGGCTGCGGTGACGTCGACCGGGACGCCAGCCGCGCGCAGCAGGCCGGCCAGCCGGGCCACTACGTCCGCGAGGTCCCCGGCCCGCTCACTCACCGCGTCGCCTCGGGATCCTCACCGCGACGAACACCACGAGGCCCACCGCGACCCCGGCAGCCACGGCCCGGACGACGGTCGCTGGAGGCAGCACCGCCTTGCCGAGGTCCAGTGCGTCGCCGGGCGGCGCAGGCGAGAGCGGTTCCGGCCCGAGTCCGGCGGCGGCAGCAGCCGGCGCGTCCGTGTCTCCCGCTAGTTGTGACTCGAGCAGGACCACGAAGTCGTCGACCAAACGGGTCGCGACCTGCCGCATGACCCCGGTGCCGAACTGCGCCAGTCGGCCCATCACCCGCAGGTCGGTGACAACGCGAACCAGTGTCGAGTCGCCCTGCTGCGATAC
This sequence comes from Nocardioides sp., assembly GCA_030698375.1. Classification (GTDB taxonomy): domain Bacteria; phylum Actinomycetota; class Actinomycetes; order Propionibacteriales; family Nocardioidaceae; genus Nocardioides_A. Next base: position 21,495 of record JAUYLL010000062.1, read on the forward strand.
CGATGTCGTGATCGTCGCCTGCGCGTTGCCACCGCCGCGGGTGTCTCGTCCGGACGCCTCGAGGACGGCGTTCCGGCCGGTTTCGTCGAGCGTGGCAAATCGCACCGTGCCAGTGAACTGCGGCGTGATCGGTCCGATCCTGATCTTGACCCGGCCTTGGTAGTCGTCGCCGGACCGGCCGGTCACCTCGGCTCCCGGTAGGCACAGCGCGACCTGCTCGAGGTCGATCAGCTGCATCCACACCCGGTCGACCGGCGCGGCGACAACGAACTCGTTCTCGATCAGCACGTGATCACGTTGGGCCACCACCCGCGGCGGCCGCCAGGACCGCTGCCCGGTCGTCGGGGGTCTTGGCCAGGGCCCCGACGCTGCGCGCGAGCCCCTCGGGCGTCACCGCGTCGATTCCGAGCGCGCGCATCACCCGCACCCAGTCGATCGCCTCGGCCATGCCCGGCGGCTTCTCCAACTCCAGCGCGCGGACCCGTCGGACGGTCTCGGCCGCCGCCGCGACGAACGCTTCGTCGGCTCCGGCAACCTTGTGCCGCAGGATCCGTGCGACCTCCTCGACGGGCGGGAACTCGATCCAGTGGTAGAGACAGCGTCTTCGCAGCGCGTCGTGCAGCTCGCGGGTCCGATTGGACGTCAGGACGACAACCATGGGGCCCGCCGCCGAGATCGTCCCGAGTTCGGGGATCGAGATCGACCGCTCGCCCAGGAACTCTAGGAGCAGCGCCTCGAACTCGTCGTCGGCCCGGTCGATCTCGTCGATCAGCAGAAGTGGCATCCCGGGCCCTCCCTCGACGGGCTGGTGCCGCAGCGCAGTCAGCAGCGGTCGCTCCTCCAGGAACTCCTCGGTGAAGAGCCGGTCGTCCGTGAGCCGATCAGCCCGGGACTCCGCGAGCCGGATCGCGAGCAGCTGCCGCTGGTAGTTCCATTCGTAGAGAGCCTGCTCCGGGCCGAGTCCCTCGTAGCACTGCACACGCAGCAGCCGCGCGCCCAGGGCGCGTGCCAGGGCAGTCGCCGCGCCCGTCTTCCCGACCCCGGGTTCGCCCTCGAGCAGGAGCGGCATGTCGAGATCGACGGCGAGGTTCAGTGCGGTCGCGAGCCCCTCGTCGACCAGGTGCCCCTGCCCTTCGAGTGCCTGCCGCAGCTCGGCCGGTCCGGCGAAGCCGGTCACGAGCTCACGGCCGTGGTGCCATGTCGGTCGAGGAGGGCGTGGTAGTCCTCCCACGTGTCGACGTCGAGCGGGATGGTCCCGGGGGCCGGCGACTCCACCAGGGACGAGCCGGCACGATCGACCAGCTTCCACACGCCCTTGTCGCCGTGCAGGTTCGCGAGGTCGTCGAACAGGTCGCGGCCCAGCCAGAACGGGTGCCCGATGCCGTCGCTGTAGCGGGTGACGGCAACGGATACCCCGCGCGCCACGTCGACCAGCGAGCGCACATCATCCGGGTCGACCATCGGCTGGTCGCCGAGCAGGAGTACGACGCCCTCTGCCGATTCGTCGACCGCCGGCAGCGCCGCGGCAATCGACGACGAGCAGCCCTCTCCGTACACGTCGTTGTGCACGACCGTGAGCCCGTCCAGGTTGGCCAGCTTGTGCACCTGGTCGGCGGCTGCGCCGAGGGTGACGACGACCTGTCCGACCCCGCACCGGCGCACCATGTCGAGGGTGGCTCCGAGCAGGGTCCCGCCCCCGAACGGCAGGGTCTGCTTGGGACGGCCGAGGCGCCGGGAACTGCCGGCCGCCAGCACGAGCGCGGTCACACCGGCGAGCTCGGCGCTCACGACACACCCCGCTGGTCGGCGTACTTGTCACGGCAACCCGTCGCGCAGAAGTAGAAGTCCTCGCCGTCCACCGCGAGGTGGATCGCATCGGGCGAGACGACCACGGTCATCCCGCAGATCGGGTCGATGGCGGTCTGGGCCGCGGCCGGTCCTGAGCCGATCGTGACCGGCTCGGCCTGGGCCTTACGCGGATCCGCAGCGGCCGGCGCGGCCGGTGTGCGCATCGCGGTGATCTCGGCCAGGACCGAGATCGCGATCTCTTCCGGCGTGATCGCGCCGATCGCAAGCCCGGCAGGACAGTGCACGCGCGCCTCCTCCTCGGCCGTCAGATCGAGCTCGGCCAGCACCGCGCTGCCTCGCTTCGCGCTGGCGACCAGTCCGACGTAGACCACGCCAGCGTCGAGCGCTGCGCGGACCTCGGAGGATTCGCTGCCCCCGTGCCGCGCAATGAGCACCGCGGCAGCTTCGGGCATGGCCGCGCTGTCGTCGGCGAACTCGACGGCGTACCCGATCTCGGCGCCGATCTTCGCCACGGCGCGGGCGATCGGCGACACACCGGCGACATACAGGATCGGCGCGGGCCGCACCGGCTCCAGGTAGATCTCCACTGATCCTCCCGACAGGCAGGGATTGACGACGACACTCGAACCAGTGGTCTCGGGAAACTCGGGGGCACCATCAGGCAGGACGCGCAGCAACACGCTGTGCCCGTCGCGCAGGGCGTCGAGGGCCGCAACCTTGACCGACGAGACCGTGCACTGCCCTCCGACGAAGCCCTCCAGGTTCCCGTCCTCGGTGATGATCGCCTTGTCACCGGGTCGCGCTGAGGTCGGCTGTTCGGTCCGTACCACGGTGGCCTGCACGAACGACCGTCGGGCGCGGACGAGCTCCGCGCGAAGGTCTGCGGTCGACTCAGTTGCGTTCATCATTGTTTCCTCGGCTCGATTGGGTGACTTAATGAGGTGGTTGGGCCCGACCCTGCATGGCCTCCCAGACCCGGGACGGGGTGAGCGGCATGTCGGCATGGCGGATGCCGTAAGGCGTAAGGGCGTCGATGACGGCGTTGACGACTGCCGGCGGCGAACCGACGGTGGCCGCCTCGCCGACGCCCTTCGCGCCGATCGGATGGTGGGGTGAGGGCGTGACCGTGGTGCCGAGCTCCCAGTCGGGGACCTCGAGCGCGGTGGGGATGAGGTAGTCCATGAGCGACCCGTTGAGGCAGTTGCCGTCGGCGTCGTAACCGACGTACTCCATCAGCGCGATGCCGATACCGTCGGTGAGCCCGCGGTGGATCTGGCCTTGGACGATGGCGTCGTTGATCCGGGTGCCGCAGTCATCGACCGCGATGAACCGGCGCACCGTGACCTTGCCCGTCCCCGGGTCGATGTCGACGACGCAGATGTAGGCGCCGTACGGATAGGTCAGGTTCTCGGGGTCGTAGCAGACGGTGGCCTCGAGCTGGGTGTCTCCGGGCGGTGCGTCGGGACCGTGGGCGTGGGTGGCGATCTCGGTGATCGTCACCGCGCGGCCAGGATCGCCCCGCACCTGGTAGGCACCGGGTGTCCACTCCAGATCGGTCGGCGCAGCCTCGAGCATGCTCGCCGCGACCAGCCGGCCCTTGTCACGGACCTCACGGGCGGCGAGCACGGCCGCTGCCCCGGACACCGGTGTCGAGCGACTTCCGTAGGTGCCGAGCCCGAACGGCGTGGCGTCCGTGTCGCCGTGGATCACGTCGACGTCGTCGGCCGGGATGCCGAGTTCCTCGGCGATGATCTGGGCGAACGTCGTCTCGTGCCCCTGACCCTGCGTCTGCACGGCCACGCGTACGACGGCCTTGCCGGTCGGCAGGACCCGGAGCTCGCAGGCGTCCGCCATGCCGAGGCCCTTCATGTCCATGTCTTTGCGGGGCCCCGCGCCGACGGCCTCGGTGAAGAACGAGATGCCGATCCCCATCAGCTCTCCACGGGCCCTCCGCTCGGCCTGCTCGAGGCGCAGGTTGTCGTACCCGGCGATCTCCAACGCCAGTTTCATGGTCGTGGCGTAGTCGCCGGAGTCGTAGGTCCACCCGGTGGCGGTGGTGTAGGGGAACGCGTCGGGCTGGATGAAGTTGCGCATCCGCAGCTCGACGGGGTCCACGTCGAGTTCGCGAGCTAGCAGGTCGACCATCCGCTCGACCAGGTAGACCGCCTCCGCAATCCGGAACGAGCAGGCGTAGGCCACACCGCCCGGCGCCTTGTTGGTGTGCACCGCGGTCACTGAGCAGTACGCCGCCTCGAGGTCGTAGCTGCCCGTGAATACCCCGAAGAAGCCGGCCGGGAACTTCGAGGGCGTCGCGGCGGCGTTGAACGCGCCGTGGTCGGCCAGGACGTGGCTGCGTACGGCCAGGATCCGGCCGTCCCGCGTCGCTGCGATCTCGCCGCGCATCACGTAGTCGCGGGCGAACGCGGTGCTGACGAGGTTCTCGGTGCGATCCTCCATCCACTTCACCGGCCGGCCGGTGAGCATGGAGCCGACGATCGTGCACAGGTAGCCCGGATAGATGGGCACCTTGTTGCCGAACCCGCCGCCGACGTCGGGTGAGATCACCCGGATCCGGTGCTCGGGCAGGCCGGCGATGACGGCGTACAGCATCCGGTGTGCGTGCGGGGCCTGGCTCGTCGACCACAGGGTGAGTCGGCCATCTATCCGGTCGTAGTCGGCGACCGCGCCGCAGGTTTCCATCGGGGCCGGGTGCACGCGCGGGAAGACCATGTCCTGGGCGACGGTCACGTCGGCGAGCGCGAAAACGGCCTCGGTTGCGGCCGCATCGCCGGCCTCCCATTCGAATGCGAGGTTGTCGGTCCGGCCCTCGATCTCGTCGCGCACGATCGGGGCGTCCGGCTCGAGAGCGCGACGGGCATCGACGACGGGCGGGAGGACGTCGTAGTCCACGTCGATCAGCTCGAGTGCGTCCCGCGCGGCGTACCGGTCCTCGGCGACGACGAAGGCTACTTCCTGGCCCTGGAACCGCA